>CACXGY010000070.1 GCA_902767275.1 uncultured bacterium
CACGTGAGAATCGTCCCAAGCGAAGTGCTTCCTCTCCTCGGAAGATACTTAATCTTCCTCGTCGGCAGAGTCAAACTGCGCCACATCCCGATTTGTTTTATTTAATTTTCATTGTTCAGTTTTTTTTGAGCGAAGTGTTTCCTATCCTCGGAAAACTAGCCATAAAAAAAAGAACCTCTTTCAAGGTTCTTTTTCTTTAAATGGTCGGGATGACACGATTCGAACGTGCGACCCCTTCGTCCCAAGCGAAGTGCGCTACCAAACTGCGCCACATCCCGATTTGTTTTATTTAATTTTCATTGTTTCCGCAAGTCCTATATTATCTTAAACATATTTAACGGTCAAGTATATTTTTGATAAATATATTAAAAGGGGTATAGTTAATTAACTATACCCCTTTATTATTATATTATTCCTATACGACTATTCCTCATCTTTTACAGGAATTCTCATTGCGTAGAATGAACGGATTACAAAAATTATCGCTATTAACAAGAATATAAATCCTGCAATCTTTGCATAACTTCTGAAAGCATCCGCTATCGCAATTTCCATAGCCAATAATCCGAATAACGTTGTGAACTTGATAATAGGATTCATTGCTACGGAAGATGTGTCTTTGAACGGATCACCAACTGTATCACCTACAACAGTTGCTTCATGTAACGATGTTCCCTTTTCTGCCATATCAACTTCAACAATTTTCTTTGCATTATCCCAACAGCCGCCGGCATTTGCCATAAATACTGCTTGGAATAACCCAAATACCGCTATTGCAATTAGATAACTAACAAAGAATGATACAGGTTTGAAATCTCCACCTGCAGGTGCTGATAAACATGCCAGTGCAAGTGCAAATGCAAACAATGCTACAAATATGTTTACCATACCTTTTTGTGCATATTGAGTACAAATCTTGACAACTTCTTTTGAATTTGAAAGATTAGCCGATTTATCATCCTCTGCACCTAATTTAATATGCTTTTTGATGAATTCAACCGCACTGTATGCACCTGTCGTTACAGCCTGCATTGATGCTCCTGAGAACCAGTATATTACCGCTCCGCCTGCTATAAATCCCAATAATGTATATGGGTTTAACAAGTTTAATATTGCTTCTGGTGTTATTCCCAGTACATTTTGAATAACAAGTATTAATGAGAAAATCATGGTGGTTGCACCAACAACAGCCGTACCGATTAATACCGGTTTTGATGTTGCTTTAAACGTGTTTCCTGCTCCGTCGTTTTCTTCTAAATATCTCTTTGCATTTTCAAAATCAGGTGTGAATGAATATTTATCCTCGATTTGTTTTGTAATATCAGGGATTTCTTCAATCAATGATAATTCATATACTGATTGAGCGTTGTCGGTTACAGGCCCATAAGAGTCAACTGCAATCGTAACAGGTCCCATTCCTAAGAAACCGAACGCTACTAAACCAAACGCAAATACTGATGAATATATCATTAAATCTTGAGGAATATATGTGCTTGCAAAATATGCTAATCCCATCAAGAACACAACTATTGCACCAATCCAGAAACCGGAGAAGTTTCCTGATACAATACCTGATAAAATAGTCAATGATGCACCACCTTCTCTCGATGCTGTCACAACTTCTTTTGTGTGTTTTGCCTTTGGTGATGTAAACAATTTTGTTGCCTCAGGAATCAATGCTGCACCTAATGTGCCGCAAGATATTATTACTGATAATACTAACCATAAATTGTTTCCTAAATTAGCCAATAAATAATGACTTACACCAAATGTCATTGCTATGGATAATATTGATGTTATCCATACAAGATTTGTTAATGGTGCTTCGAAATCAAATTTTTCTGTTTTTGCAGCATATACTTTTGTCACTGCTCCATTAATCCAATATGCAACAACTGATGTTACAATCATCAAGAATCTCATAACAAATATCCATGTTAACAATTGAACTTGATGCTCCGCTCCGACAACAGCAAGCAAAATAAAACTGACAAGTGCAACACCTGTTACACCATAAGTTTCAAATCCATCTGCCGTAGGGCCGATTGAATCGCCCGCATTATCGCCTGTACAGTCTGCAATTACACCAGGGTTTCGAGGGTCATCCTCTTTTATACCAAACTGGATTTTCATCAAGTCTGAACCGATATCTGCTATCTTTGTAAATATACCACCCGCAACACGAAGGGCTGATGCACCCAAAGATTCGCCTATCGCAAAGCCGATAAAACACGCTCCTGCAATTTCTCCCGGTACAAATAACAATATGATTAACATCATTATAAGTTCGACAGAAACAAGTAATACTCCAATACTCATGCCTGCTTTTAACGGGATATTTAATATGTTCAATGGATTACCCTTTAATGCGGTAAACGATGTTCTTGAATTAGCCAATGTATTCATTCTGATACCAAACCACGCAACAGAATATGAACCTAATATACCAATTACTGACCATCCTAAAATAATTAACACGTTTGTTACTGACATTTTTTCTAAAAATCCAAAATAAAATGCTATACACAAACCAATTAATATTTCTAAAACTAATAAAAACTTCCCTTGTTGGATAAGATAAGTTTTACACGTTTCAAAAATGGTGTTACCTACATTCGCCATTGCTTCATGAACACTGATTTTCTTTACTCGTAAAAATTCAATGAATCCGAAAATAACTCCAATAATTGATACAATTAAACCTACTATCAATAGGTTATAACTATCAATTGATATGGATTTAAAATCTGGTACGACTAAATCTGCTTCACTCGCAAGGGTTGGTAATGTTGTCATAATTAATGCCATTAAAGAAATCATCAATTTTGACAAAGAAAAAATCTTCTTCATAACTTCCCTCCTATATTGTATAAACACATAAAAATTATATAAAAATTAGCACAATATGGCAATAGTTTGTAAGATGGACTTTATTTTTTCTTACATTTTTACTTAGTCTTTAATTATGTTTATAATATAATATTATTAAACATAAGGATAAAAAAATGACTGTTAAAGAAAAAATAAGAGAGAATACAAATTCACAACAAATCAATGAAAAGAAAAAATCTCAATCAGATAAGGCATGCTTAAGAAAGCCTGAATATTTCAATATTTGGAGAAGAATTTTACAATATATAGCAATGCATATTGTCTACAAATTTATGTTTAAAATTATGTATAGACTGGAAGTTCATGGCAGAGAAAATTTACCAAAAAACAATGCATATATTGCAGCATCAAATCATCTTTCTGCCCTTGATCCGCCGCTTGTTTGCGGAGTATTAAACAAAGGCGGAGCCTTTATGGCAAAAAAAGAACTATTTGATAATCCGTTACTCAGATTCTGGCTAAATGCACTCGGTGCATTCGCAGTTGACAGAGAAAAAGTTAGTATTGATACTCTCAAAACTGTCATGAATATAAAACAAACAGGCTGGGTATTGGGGATATTTCCACAAGGTACAAGACAAGATGCAGGTAAAATTACTGATGTCACAAAAGGGTTTGCTAACCTTGCCAGAAAGACTAAATGTGCAATTGTTCCTATCGGACTAATTGGAACTGATAAAAAAGCAAAACTTCCGTTTACCGGTAAAATTATTGTCAAAATAGGAAAGCCGATTGAATATAGTAATAATATACAAGAAGTCGTTGATAAATGGGGACATGCAATTCAAGAACTCACGGGTTATGAATATATTGCATCTGAAAGTGTTTAATTGATATGGGTTAAGGATTTATAATATGGCAGAAAGAAATTACAACAGACGTTATGCAAAAGAATACGGTTTATTTAGAACAGCATTCTATAGAATATTTTTGTATTTGGTTGTCTGGACTGTTTCTAAATTACAATACAATCTTAAGATTGTTGGTCGCAATAATCTTGAAAAAGGTAAAAAATACCTATATACTGCAAATCATACATCTTATTTGGACCCACCTTTTGTTTCAATTGCTGTTAATAAAACTGTTGCATATATGGCTAAGCAAGAGTTATTTACTGATGATAATAAATTACTCAGTAATATTGTTAAAATATTAGGAGCGTTTGCTGTTAACAGAGAAAAACCTGAAATCGCTACTTTTAAAACTATTTTTGATATTTTAAAAACAAGTTGGTCGTTGGGGATATTTCCGGAAGGACAAATTAGAAGAACAGGTGTTCTTGAAAACATACAAAAAGGATTTATATCTATTGCTAAAAAAGCAAAATTAGATATTGTTCCTATCGGTATATCGGGTTTTGACGGTTATGCAGGAAAAACTTTATTTAAAAAACACATAACTGCAACTATCGGAAAGCCTATTTCTTATGAATTACCGGAAGATGAAATTTTACAAGAATGGGCAAAACAAATCTGTGAATATACAGGCTACGAAAACAAAGTCGAAATAAAAGAAAAAGTTAATGTATAATATGTATTTATAATCTATACATTAAACCTAAAATGAACAAGGTCACCATCTTGGATAACGTATTCTTTACCCTCAATTCTTGTTACACCTTTTTCTTTGCATGCAGTATATGAACCCAGTTCTGCAAAATCCTTGTATGGTGTTATTTCTGCTCTAATAAATCCTTTTTCAAAATCTGTGTGGATTACCCCTGCCGCCTTCGGGGCTTTAGTTCCTTCTTTTACTGTCCATGCTCTGACTTCTTTTTCTCCCGCTGTTATAAAGGTCAAAAGTTTTAGTAATGAATATACAGACTTAATCATTTTATCAATTCCACTATCTTCAACTCCTAAATCAGCAAGATACTCTTTTGCTTCATCCTTACCGAGAGCAACAAGTTCTTCTTCTATCTTTGCAGATATTATAACTGTTTTTGCGTTATGCTTGGATGCATATTCTTCTACCTGTTTTGTATATTCATTACCATTTTGTAAATCTGTTTCCGCTACATTTGCACAATAAATAACCGGTTTTACAGACATTAAATTCATTTGTTTCAAAACATCTTGTTCTTCATCGTCAAAGTATTCTTCCGGATTAATAAAAGAGCCTTCTGATAATAATTCAGATACCTTCTTCAAAACTTTATCCTCAAGAACAGCCAATTTATCACCGGACTTTACTTGTTTTAATATTCTTGCTTGACGCTTTTCTATTGAAGCCAAATCTGCAAGAATCAGTTCTGTATTTATAATTTCTATATCGCCTAACGGATCAACTTTTGAATCTCTCACAATGTTTTCATCATCAAAACATCTGACAACTTGAATTATTGCATCAACTTCTCTTATATTGTGTAAAAACTGGTTTCCAAGTCCTTCTCCTTTACTTGCACCCTTAACAAGTCCTGCGATATCAACGAATTCTATTGCAGTAGGAATAATATTATTTGTCTTGCATAGTTTTGCAAGGATTTCCAATCTTTCATCAGGAACAGTAACAACCCCAACATTTGGTTCTATTGTACAAAACGGATAATTAGCACTCTGTGCATTCATTGATGAAGTCAATGCGTTGAATAAAGTTGACTTTCCTACATTCGGTAATCCCACTATACCTGCTCTTAACACTTTTTTCTCCTTTTTATGTTATTCTCAGACAAGTAGCCAAATCTACTTTTGTCCTACTATCCTAGAAACCTTTTACTATAGCCACACCGGAACTGGTTCCCAATCGATTTGCACCCGCTTCTATCATTGCAAGTGCTGATTCCCTGTTTCTAATTCCGCCTGATGCTTTAACCATAAGACCATACGGTTTTACTGTTTCTGACATCAATTTTACATCTTCAACCTTTGCTCCGACACCATTCTTTACAAAACCTGTCGAGGTTTTTACAAGATTTGCACCTGCTTTTATACACAATTCACACGCTGTGCCTATCTCATCTTTTGTTAACAAATCCGTTTCTAATATTACTTTCAAATTATTATTTGGACAAACTTCTTTTACAGACTTGATGTCTTTTATAATATAATCATAATCTTTATCTTTTAATTTTGACACATTAATTACCATATCAATTTCATCAGCACCGTCTGAAACTGCTTTTTGTGTCTCATAAACCTTAACCTCTGTTGTATTAGCACCGAGTGGAAATCCTATTACAGTTACAACTTTTACACCATAAGGTTTTACTTTTTTTGAGGCTTCTTTTACATATGCAGGGTTTACGCAAACTCCAAAAAATTTATTCTCAATTGCTTCTTCATACAATTTTTCAAAATCTTCTTTTTGTGCATCCTGCTTTAATAATGTATGTTCAATATATTTATTTAATTCCATAAAAACCCTCTGTAAAGTTATTTTAACACAAACTAATGATACAAAAAACTTTTATAAAAAATGGTTACAAAATACATTGCAACCATTTTTTATATTATATTACTTATTTTATAGCATTCTTTGCTCTTGATAAAGTTTTATCTTTTCCGATTACTTCCAAGATGCCGACCATATCAGCACCTCTGGTTCTTCCTGTTACAGCGGCTCTTACTGCCCACATTGTAACTTTTGGTTTTATACCTTGTTCTTTCCAGTAACCTCTGAATACCTCAAGTTTTTCGTGAAGATTTTCTTCTGTCCATTCCCAACCTTCGGCTTTTTCAATAAAATCTTTAAGAACATTTTGAGAAACTTCTGTTTCTAATGTTTCTGCCGCTGATTCATCAATATTTACTCCTTCGCCGAAGAAATATTCTACCGCATCTGTTATGTCAGATAATAATGTCAACGGTTCTCTTGTAATTTCTATCATCTTATCAAAATGTTCTTTTGATAGTTCTGATAAGTTATATTTTTCAAGATAAGGTTTTAGTCTTTCTTCTAATTCTTCTAATGATAATTGTTTTATATAATGGCTGTTCATCCATTTTAATTTATCGTATTCAAAAATAGAGTTTGAAGAAGATATTTCTCCGATTCTAAAATCTGCTGCGATAGCATCAACAGGTTTAATTTCTTCTCCGTCTGACGGTGCCCAGCCTAACAGTGCAACAAAGTTAATTAAAGCATCTGTTAAATAACCTTGTTTTACAAAGTCACTTACAGCAGTCGCACCATGACGTTTTGATAATTTACTTCTGTCAGGTGCAAGAATCATACCCAAGTGCCCGAAACGAGGTACTTCTGCTCCCAGTGCTTCATATATAAGAATTTGTTTGTATGTATTTGAAATATGATCTTCTCCTCTGATTACGTGAGAAATTTTCATCAACATATCATCAATTACAACTGCAAAGTTGTATGTCGGAGCACCGTTGGATTTTTGAATAACAAAATCTCCTAATAAATCAGTGTCCATGTGTAATTTTCCTTTTACCAAATCATCAAATTCTAAAATTGATGAATCATGAAATGCACGTTGAGCCTTTGCAATATTAAATCTGATTGCCGGTTTTCTTCCTTCTGCTCTCAATTTTGCTTTTTCATCTTCTGTAAGGTTTTCACATTTCTTAGAATATACATAAGGCTTTTTGTTCGCAGTTGCTTCTGCCTTTTCTGCTTCTAATTCCTCTGGGGTGCAAAAACATTCATAAGCGTAGCCTGAATCTAACAATTGTTGAACATATTTTGGATAAATATCAAAACGTTCTGATTGAGTATAAGGACCATAAGGACCACCTACATCAGGACCTTCATCCCAATTCAAGCCCAATGCTTTCAAACTGTCAAATATATTATCTATATATTCTTGAGATGTTCTTTCTGCATCTGTATCTTCAATTCTTAATACAAATTTTCCATTATTCTTTTTTGCAAATAAATAATTAAATAACGCAGTTCTTGCTGTTCCGACGTGTAAATTTCCGCTCGGCGACGGTGCAATTCTTACTCTTACTTCTTCCATTATATTTACCTCTTTTTCTTATTTTGTTTATAACTTAATTATATCACAAAGGAATTAGTTAAAATCCTTAATATAATTTATTCAATTGTGTATTCATTTAAAATTGAATACAGTATACTCTATAAAATAATAAGATATCTTAATATACATAAGAAGCGGCATTTTTGCCGCTTCTCATAAACTTTTTATGTAATTATTAATTACTTTTTATCTTTTTTAGAGAAGAATTTTTCTTTTTTGGTATTTTCATCTATATCTTCGACATCATCAGACTCGACATCATCAGACTCGTCATCATCATCTTCTTCTTCTGAGTCATCTTCATCATTATAATCGGAATCATCTTCTTCTTCTGAATCATCATCTTCTTCATCTTCTTCTGAGTCGTCTTCGTCTTTAGAATCGTCATCATCCTTTTCTTCTGAGTCATCTTCAGAATCATCTTCTTCAGAATCAGATTTAGAAAGTTCTTCCAGTTTTCTTTTTTCTTCATCTTCTTTATCAAGAATTTCTTGGATTTCATCTTCATTTTTTGCTCTGATAACCGGAATAGATAACATCAATGCCATTTGATTATCTTCGTGTTCAAAATTCAAATCCAACAATTCCCTGTCTAATTCAAGATACTTGGACAAAAGTTCGATAAGTTCTTTTCTCATTCTGTCCATTATAGCAGGAGTCAAATTTGTTCTGTCCTGCATAAGAACTAATTTTAATCGATTACAAGCAACATCTTTTGCATTAGACTGTTCTGCATCTGTTTTATTAAAAAAACTTACGACTTTGTTATAAAGGTTGGCAAAAATATCTTTCATATTATACCTTACCTTTCGTAAACAAGTTCTTTAATTTATCAAAGAAAGACTCTTTAACATTCAAATCAAGCAAAGGAATATCTTCGCCCATAATACGTTTAGCAACATTTCTATATGCTTGACCTGCGAGTGCTTTTTCATCGTTAACAATAGGCTCACCCTTGTTTGTAGATGTAATAATACCTGTATCCTCCGGTATAACACCAATCAAATCACAAGATAAAATTTCAACAACATCATCAACACTCATCATATCATTTTGTTCTATGAGTTTTGGTCTTACACGATTTAAAAGTAATTTGTAACTTTCGATTTCTTCTTTTGCTTCTAACAAACCTATGATTCTGTCAGCATCTCTAACTGCAGACATTTCAGGTGTTGTAACAACAATTGCTTCATTAGCCCCTGCAACGGCATTCTGAAATCCTTGTTCAATACCTGCCGGACAGTCAACAAGTATAAAATCGTTTTTCTTTTTCAATTCATCACAAATATCTTTTAATTGTTCAGATGTAACTGATGTTTTATCTCTTGTTTGTGCAGCCGCAAGTAAAGAAAGATTAGGATTCTTTTTATCCTTAACTAATGCTTGTTTCAATTTACATCTTTCTTCAACAACATCGACAATTGTATAAACAATTCTGTTTTCCAAACCAAGAAGTAAATCTAAGTTTCTCAACCCTATATCAGTATCAATCAATACAACTTTATTACCTAACTTAGCAAGTGCCGTACCAATATTAGCACTTGTAGTTGTTTTACCGACTCCGCCTTTTCCGGAGGTTATTACTATTACTCGGCCAGCCATTAATCTTCTCTCCTTAATGTTTTATATATAACTATTTGTTCATTTTCTATTCTTGCTTCTTCCGGCGTAAACTCATTTGTTTTTTGAACAAATGGAACGTTAACCGTATCATTACGTCTGGAATACAAGTTTGCTATTCTCAACTGAATTGGATTTAACTTTAATGCTCTAACTTTTGCATCTGTATTTCCTTTAGAACCGGCATGAACTATACCGCCTAAAATCCCCCAGATTGTAACATCACCTGTTGCGATAATTTCACTTCCGGGATGAGCATCACCAATTAAAAATATATTTCCCTCATAAGACACCGTTTGTCCGGAACGCAAAGTTTGAGTCAAATACAAAGTGTCTAAATCAGATGTATTAGACTTCATCAATTCTATTCCTTCCGGTGTAATCCCTTCAGTATCTAAAAGCACATATTTGCCTTCATCTGCCTTTTCGATTGTTTCTGTCACTTCGTAATCTTCAAATTTTTCTTGAATTTTGATAGGTTCAGTGTTTGAATTTATTTGAGTTTTTAAATTCGAATCTATTTCAGATCTTGCACCAAACGTGATATCAAGTGCTGATTGGATTTCGTCAGAAGAATTTGTTGTGTTTGTTTCAATGTCGTCATAAATATTTAATCCGTCATTATTTTTAAATAAATCAGAAGTTTCAATATTTATTGCTTCTTCTTCTATTTCGGTTTCTTCTTCCAATTCTGATTCTTGAGCAACTTCATCAACTATATCATCAGATTCATCTTCTGCTTCTTTCAAAAATTCTTGAGTTTGAACTTTGTCTTCTTCCGTTTCTTCTACCTCTGATAACGAATTAGCATCTGTAACGAAATCACCTATAGAATTTTGTTTTTTTAACTGGGCAAAAGAATTTATATTTTCAGAATCGTTATCTTCATGAACCTCTGTTTTGAAGGTTTCTTCAAAAGTAGGTCTTGTATCAGCAGAAGGACTTCCGACAACCAGACCCAAACCGATAGCGGCTGATTGTGTCATTTCAGAAGTAGTATTGATACCCGCTAATTTTGACTGCATTGTTTCTACTAATGCTTTTATACTCAATAATTGAGATTGTTTCAAATCTATATCGCCAAGATTTAAAAATAATTCTTTATTTGATGCACCTTCCGAATCCAATTGAGATGTAATCTTTAAACCTAACTCAGAAATATTGTTTGCATCACTTAAGTCTATAACTGTTTTCTCTCCGTTGTAATTCATAATCTTACCCATCTAAACTAATACACCAATAGAGTACTTCAAAAATACTCTCTATTCAAGAAAATGTATCATTATGTAAAATATTAATGCAGAGTAAATAATAAAGCGAATAATATTATACATACGATAAATATGTGAATTTATCAATTTTTATAAATTTTTGAATTACCTATACGATTTTTGCCGGTTTCTACTCTATCTGCTAAAAATGTTGAAACCAGCGGTATTGCACAGTAATACACTCCTCCTAATATAAGTGTCGGTTTCGCTATTTTTATACCTTCGACATATTTGTCTAACTTTGGAGAATTTTTGTTTACTTCTTTGAATTTATTTATAATTTTTTCAGTAGGTTTATCTAAAACCTTATCAATAATATAACTTGTACCAATGCTTAAACCTGTTGAAATTCCTGCATTGTACATCAAAGTGTGCTTTCTTTCTTCTTTTATTTTTTTATTATTTTTTGTCTGTACAATAAATGCACCGGTTGCGACACTGTCTGTTAACGCAGAAATATGCATAGCATAGTTTGTGTCTTTATATTTATTTGCGAATTTTTGAACAGAAGGGGAATCAATGATTTTCGCTATTCCATTCGTTAATGGCTCTTTAGGTATTTTCCCTTTAAATGTTAAATTTTTTGATGATTTAACCGTATTTTTTTGATTTATTGTTTCAACTTTGTTTTGTTTATCAGATTTGTCATGTTTGAACATTGCAAGCATAATGGAAGGAATCAAGGCACAGGTAATAACAGATTTTGGTATTGCAGCCACTGCACCTATTCCGAGTTTAAATAATTGTGTAACAAATTGATAACCCTTAGAGGATGTTAAGGGTTTTGCAGTATCTTTAAGTTTTTTTATAGTTTCATTTTTTAAATATTTTTCCGGATTATTATTGATTTTTTTAACACTGTTTGAAATTGGTACAGATGCTCCGACCATTAAACCAAATCCTACTGCTGAGGATGCAATAGATTTTGCACATGCCAGTTTTTTATTTTCTTTATCTGTTTTTGGGGTCAAATATATAGACAGAGGTCGAACAACCGTGGCAAGAGTTAATGACGTACCTGCCGCAAATAACGCCCCGTTATCCGCAACAAATTCTAATCCCCTTTTTAACAATCTGTTTCTATATAAATTATTTGTTGATAAATTTACTTTCATTTATTTTTATTAGATAACATGAAAAGCAGTAAAAAGGAAGATTTTGTAAATCTTAATTACGATTATGAAAAAAACTGTTTTAATAAATTTCATAAAAAAAGAATTTGCGAACTGGAAAAAATCTGAATTGTCCGCAATAGTAATTATTCTCACTGTTCTTACGATAAATTCTTGTATGCTTAAAGACACTCCAATAGCCATAATATCGGCATTTTGCGGAATAATGTATACTATTATTGCAGGGAAAGGAAAGATTTCCTGTTATTTATTCGGATTAACAGGCTCAGGATTATACGCATATCTGTCTTTTATTAACAACTTGTACGGAAATCTTACATTATACTTGTTATACTATATTCCTATGCAAATATTAGGAATTTTTAAATGGAAAAAACATCTTAAAAAAACTACTCAAGAAATCTATAAAACAGAATTTACTAAAAAAAATAAAATTATTTTAACTGTACTATCAATAGTATTGTGTATAATATTTGTTGGAATATTAAAACTATTAAACGACTCACAACCGTTATATGACGGAACAACAACCGCATTATCCGTTGTAGGGATGTATTTGACTGTAAAAAGAAAACTTGAACAATGGATTATATGGTCAATTGTTAATGCTTTAGCAATTCTTATGTGGTTTAATGTCATACTATCAGGGTTCAAAGCGTATTCAACACTGTTTATGTGGAGTGTATATCTTATATTGGGAATTTATTTTTATATTGAATGGAGAAAAGAATTAAAAAAAAGCCGGAATTGATTCCGGCATGTTTGTGTGTGTGTATTTGATGAATTTCTTGTTTATATAATTGGTTTGAATATTATTTTACTTATCCGATTTCTTCCAACAAATCGTTAATTTTATTAATCAATTCAGCATCTCTGTATGAGTCAGTGTGAGCAAGTGCTTTTCTTAATAATATTTTAGCCTTTGCAGGGTTTTTCAAATCATACATTAACTCACCTGCTGCACGATAATTTTCTGCAACACTGTTATCTTCTCTTGCATCCGAATAATTTTTTACTGCATTTGCATAGCATTTTAATGCCTTATCAGGTTTGTTAAATTTGTTATATGCACCTGCCGTATTACTTGAAACATAACCTTTCATTTCGGAATCATCAGTTTGTTCAATCAGGACATTTGCTTCATCATAGAATACAAATGCATCTTGATTATATCTGTCAGTATAAATATTACCAATATTTGTTAATGACTTAGATTGAGAGGACAAATTGTCATCTTCACCCGCATAAGAAACTGATGTCATATAATGATCAATGGCAGAATTAACTTGATTAACGTCATCATAAATTTTAGCCATTGAATAATGTGCTTTTGTTTTAATATTCAAATCTGTAGTATCTTGTAAAGACTTGTTGTAATTGCTCAATGCTTGAACAAGGTAATTATTATCATCATATATCTTACCCATTTCAAAACAAATTTTAGATTGAGTTTCAGAATCATTAATTGATTCAGCACGTTTCAATGCTTTTTGGAAAATATTCATAGCCTTAGCCGGATTATTAGAGTAGGCTTGTTTCTTAGCCTGAACAAACAACGTCTTTAATTCGTTATCCTCAGGGATAATCGTAATTTGCGGTTTACGTCTGACAGGCTGTTGAACAAATTGTTGTTCTCTTACAGGACGAGGTGCTTTACGAATTACTCTCTCAGCCTGTGGATGTGCTTGAGGTGTATGCACTCTCGTCTGTTGAGGAACTCTTGCATGTTGTATCGGTACCGTTTGATTAACAGGCTCTTGTACAGGCTGATAATCCGGAATTGGTTCATAATCAGGGATTTCTCCTGTTACAGGTTCAGGTTTTGGTGCTTCTTGAACCGTATTTTTTTGTACAACCGAATCAGGTTGTTGTGGTGCATTTCCGCCTTCTGGGAATTTTACCAAGAAATCTTCATTTATTTCACCGTCATTGTAACTGTAATTTATTCTTTGTAAAAATAATGCATCTAGCCAGTTTTGAACAACTTTTGAATCTTTATCAAGAGTTTCTGATATATATTTATCAATAATTACTGCTGCATTTTGAAGATTTGTTTGAACAAAATTTATTGAAGGTGCATCTCCTTTAGTATGTTCAATAACTTTTTCAAGATAATCTTCTACCTCATCAACTAAGCATTGAGGAGTTCCGATTGCCGCATAAGTACCTCTAAAATCTTTTATAACCTGAGCAATATTAACACGGTTATTTTTAGCCATGTTATTAATTTGTTGTTGTGCTTCAGGGGATTGAACCTGTGTTTGAGGTTGAGCAAATGAACGTGGTTGAGCAACTTGCGGCATAGGCTGACGAGGAGCCATTGCAACTTGTGTATTATAATTAGGTGCCGGAGTTGCAACCTGTTGCGGCATACGAGGTGCTGCCTGAGGTATGGACTGATTACCCATCACTTTAGGTGCAGGCTGTTGAACTGCTTGTTGAGCAGGTTTTGCACCACCCATCGGAATAGGTTTCCCTCTGCGAGCACTCATCGGTGTACCCGGGAAAGGTTTTCTTTCATTAGGTGCTGTTTGTGGGGCTCTCCCTCTTGCAACAGTTCTTGGCTCATTCTGTGCATTTTTACCGTCTCTTTCATTTTGACGGTCGTCTTGAGAGAGCGAATCTTGAGTTTTTTCTTCAGACTCATCTTCCGTTTTATATCCTTGACCCGGCATATATGGTCTTGGTGCTATATTCATCGCATTATACACTACAAACCGTCCTTCCCAAAGAGAAATACGACACTATTTAGAATACATTCAATCAGGGGGTTTTTAAATCATCTGTTTGAATGACTTCTGATTCTTTTTTAATGTTTTTTTATTAGAAGTCAACTTTTTATTTTTATTTTTTTAAATTAATATAAAAATATACTGAAAACACATATTAACATTGGATAATTTCTGCAATAAATATTAAAAACTCTATAATTTAACAAAATATAAGTTCGGCAAAAAACATTTATAATAAATGTTGGATCTAAGACTTTAAAAAAAGAGCAGATTAATACCCGTTTCCTTCATCCCAAAGGGAATCATCATAATGAACCAGTTCTAAATGGTCAATAATCAAAGTATCTCCATTTTTGATACCTTTTGATTTTAATTCTTCAAAAACGCCCATTGCTGTCATTATATGTTGAAGTCTGATAATTTGTTCAGGATTTCTGGCATCGGTAACGCTTGCTAAACGTTTTAATTTACCACCCTGAACCATAAATGTATTTTTATCTAATTTGAATACTTCAAAACTACTATCATCATTGTTATATGCACCTTCGTCCTCTTGTACATGAACTTCTATAACAGGACGTTCAATTTCATCTACCTTATCAGACACAAAATACATTAACTCGTCAACATTTTCACGGGTTGCTGCAGATATAGTAAATATTTCTTTGTCTGGTAAATAGTCTTTAAACATTTTTAAGACTTCATTTTTTCTGTTTTCATCAACAGCATCAATTTTATTAAGAACGACTATCTGATAACGTTGAGCAAGTGCTTCAGAATGTTTTTTTAACTCATTATTGATTATTTTAAAATTCTCAAGCGGATTATCTTGAGTTATATCGACGATATGAATTAAAAATCTGCATCTTTCGACATGTCTAAGAAATTCATAACCCAAACCAACACCTTCACTTGCTCCTTCAATCAAACCCGGAATATCTGCAATAACAAAGCCGTCTCCATTTGGCTTTTTAACGACTCCCAGATTAGGAACGAGTGTTGTAAAAGGGTAATCAGCAATTTTAGGTTTTGCGGAACTGACAACACTTATAAAGGTAGATTTACCGGCATTAGGCATACCTAATAAACCGATATCGGATATTAGTTTTAATTCCAATCCGACAAGACGCTCAATTCCCGGTTCTCCGGGTTCGCAATATTGAGGTGCTCTTTTTTGAGGGGTTGCAAATCTTGCATTACCACGTCCGCCTCTGCCGCCTTTTGCTATTAGAACTGTTTGTCCGACTTCCGTTAAATTACCTATTACTGCACCGGTTTTATCATCAGTTACAACTGTACCAAGTGGAACCTTAATATATAAATGTTTTGCACATTTCCCGTGCATTCCTTTTATTCCGCCGTTCTCTCCGTTATCTGCCTTAAATACCGAGCGGAACTTAAAATCTAAAAGCGTGGACAAACCATCATCAGCAACGAGATAGATATCACCGCCATTACCGCCATCTCCGCCGGCAGGTCCGCCTTTATCAACATACTTTTCACGTCGCCATGCAACCATACCGTTACCGCCACGACCTGAAACTAATTTTATTTTTGTATTGTCAATAAATTGCATAATTATTATTCCTTATTATGCATATTCTAACATAAAATTTTATAAAATTTCTGTCTTTTTAATTAAACCGGTAACCCATCCTCTCTCCTTCCCTTGTCAAGGATAGTTATTCCCTGCCCTTAGCAAGGGAAGGGTTAGGGAAGGGTTGCCATAAATAAGTATCGGTAGACTAAAGTCTACCCTACCTACTATAAGTAGTATCTTCTCTTGAAATGTAAAAAGTATGTGTGTAAATAATAAATCTTATAGGTATATATTAAATAGAAATATTAATAAAAAATAATAGGAAACGAAATCATAGTACAAAATGGAATGACCCATTTCTTTGA
>CACXGY010000071.1 GCA_902767275.1 uncultured bacterium
CATAACTCTGCAAAATTCTTGTCTGTGACCACGTTTTACTCTGTAGCCTTTTTTAGGTCTTTGTTTGTAAACGATAACTTTTTTTGCCTTATCGTTCTTCATAACAACACCTTCAACCTTTGCATTAGCAACGTAAGGTTGACCAACTTTAGATTTTTTGCCGTTAACTATCATAACAACTTTATCAAAAACAACTTTTGAATCTGCTTCGCTGCCAAGTAATTCAACGTCTACATAACGACCTTCTTCTACTTGGTACTGTTTTCCGCCTGTTTCTACTATTGCGTACATATTACTGTCCTTTCTTTTTAAGGAATCGTAACCTTTTAAGGTATTTATGAACGATTAACCTATCTAATAACTCTGAAATAATATATTTCGACTATAACAATACTAATTTAAACATTTCATATTGTCAATTTTTCTTGTGTTTTCATTTTGTTTTTTAGAAGTTTTATTAACTTTTGTAAATAAAGGCTTAGTCCTCCTCAAGAGTCATGGAAATTACTCCGTAATTAATACTAAGGACAAAATATTAAAGGGTAAACCGAGGGGGATAATGTGTTTAAAGATTTAAAAAAGGATGAAATGTGTATTAGTTTTGAAAAATTGATTAAAAGTGCTGAATCTTTTGAAAAAGAAATTCCGTTGCATATTGAATTTACAAAACAAAAAATACTAATGCTTTCTACGGATAATTAACTATACTATTATTGAGATTTATATTACAATATTCTTATGTCAGACAGAGAATATGTAGCACGTTTAATAGTCAGCGTAATAACAGAAAGAATATCTGTTAGAGATGCTATATTACATTATCCTAAAGATACAACAGACAAAAATTTAATGGCTGCGTATCACGCCCTAATTCATTATGAAGCAGATGAAGATTTAAGAAACTCCGATTTAGCGTTCAGAGAAGAACAAGATGAATACTTGAATATGATTGCGGAATTGCTTGCATCAGGAAAAGATTTACCCAAAAACATAATAAAAAGTTACGAAAATTATTATCCGGAAATACAGTTACCTAAGTCACAAAATATAAAAAACATTATAAAATCGCTTTGTCGTTTTTTAAACGTGAAGTAAGTTCTTCACTATTAAAGATATTTATTGTATAATGTACCCAGAGTATGAGGGTATTTATTTGACTATTAAAATTGCAATAACAGGGAAAAGCGGTAGTGGAAAAACAACGGTTGCAAAATCATTGTTGACAATTCTTCGTGAATATTTCCCTGAAAAAAGCATATTGATATTAGACAATGATTTATCTGCGGAATTCGGGCATACTTATGGTTTAGATATCAGAAATACAATATACGGTATAAGAAGCGGAAAACACGAATATAAAACAGGTATTCCGCAGCACATGACAAAATCTGAGTATGTTGAGTGGGCAATGGAGGACATTATTGTATCATTAGATGATTATACTGATGTTGTTGTTTCGTGGTTTACAGGTTCAAAAGATTGCAGGTGTCCGATTACGCAACAGATTAATGATGCTGTTGTTAAATTGATTAACAGATATGATTTTGTAATTTTTGATTGCGAGTTCGACTTAAAATACTTAAACCAACTTGTTGATACGGATATTGATTTAACCTTAATTGTTGCTAATCCGACAGAAGAATCTGTTGTTTTAGCAAAGAGAATTGAAGAATTTTCTGCAAAATATGCTGCGGGCGGACAGATGGGAGTTGTGATTAATAAAGTACATAATGAAAAAATGAATACTGTTTTCAATATGTTAAAGTGTCACGAACTGGATGTCCTTGGTTGTATACCGTTTGATGAAAAATTATTGGAACATCCATTGGAACGTAAATCATCCGTAGTGGTTAATTCTATCAAGCATTTTTATTCAAGATTGAATCTCCCACAGGAGGTTGATAATTAATGATTCTTGACGGTAAAGCATTATCAAAAAAGATATTAGAAAAAATAAAAATATATATTGAAAAAAATAATATTAAAAGGCATTTAGCAGTTGTTCTTGTCGGAAATGATACGGCAAGTAAAATTTATGTTAAAAACAAGAAAAAAACTGCCGAAATGTTAGGAATAAAATCTACTGTTATAGAGTTGCCTGAAAACACTGAAGAAAAGATATTGCTTGAAACAATTAATAAACTTAATCAAGATGACGATATTACAGGAATTTTAGTACAAATGCCATTGCCGCCGCATATAAATAAAGAAAAAATTGTTTGTGCAATTGATCCTAAAAAAGATGTAGATTGTTTTACACCTGAAAATGTCGGTAAATTAGCGATTGGAGCAGAACCTTATTTTTATCCTGTTACTCCTCAAGGAATATTGATACTGTTAGATTATTATAAAGTGCCTATAGAGGGTAAACACGTTGTTATTATCGGACGTTCAAACATAGTAGGTAAGCCAATGGCACAGATGATGTTAAAACGAAATGCGACTGTTACTATATGCCATTCAAAGACAAAAAATCTTGAAAATATAATAAAAACCGCAGATATAGTAATTTCTGCGGTAGGAAAAAAAGTTGTAAGATGTAAGATGGTTAAGTATAAATCTGTTTTTGTTGACGTTGGTATATCAAGAGATACCAACGGCAAATTAACCGGCGATCTTAACTGGGAAAGTGATTTTAATAATTTTGATGAAGTTTTATCGTATTTTGAGCGTATTACTCCTGTTCCGGGCGGTGTAGGCCCTATGACAATTGCTTCTCTTATGCTAAATACATTAGTTGAGCATGTGAGTATCCTGAGCCTCTGTACTGAGTTGTTCCTTGAGTGAATCGGCTTGTGCCGTTAACTCCTCAATCAATGTATCATACATATTTACCATAGTTTGGTATTCGATGTCTAAATTTGTGTACTCATCAAGTTTTTCGGCATCAAACTTCGGAACTTTTGCATGTGCATAGGATTCACATACTGCGATAGAATTTACTCCTATGTGATTAGGGTGATTTCCATTTTTGTCCTGGAATGTTACACCCCCTGCTTTAAATTCCTTCGTTTGCCCCCAAGAATCGTACAAAGAACCGGAATGATCATCATATTTACCTTGAGATGTTTCCTGTTCGGACACTTTTTTAGTCATAGCGGCAGCAAGATCATTCCACCTCGTATCCTGTAGTTCATAATACGAGAGCTGATTCTTTATAGCCATGTATTGAGCCAATAAGCCTGCTACTGCCATCGTTCAGTCCTTTGTTCTTTTAGTACATCTTACATATATATAAAGTATATACTCAATCTCTAATTTCACAACTCAATATATTTGTTACATTCCTTAACAATAAAGTAAAGTTATTGCTATTAGCGGGTTTTAGAAGTTGGTCAACGGTGCTGTATTTTTGTTATAATAGATATATAAATAAGGAGAGAGATGTGATTATTGAATTTTTATCTAAATTTGAAGGTATAAATGAATTATTGTTTGGATGGTTTGATAATATCATAGAATCATTAACAATCGCTGATTGGGCAAAAGATGCAATTTGTGACAGTGTTCATTTGATACCGTTTTTATTTATAATATTTGTGTTTATTGAAATTTTTGAAAATTATTTCAGTAATAAAATAAAAAATATTTCCGGATATTCAAAAAAAGTAGGTCCATTAATCGGTGCTGTATTGGCGGGGTTACCGCAATGCGGGTTTTCTGTAATTGCAACTCCTCTGTATATTAATAAAGTTATTACGAGAGGAACAATTATTGCAATATATGTTTCTACTTCTGATGAAGCACTACCTATATTGATGTCTAATCCTGAAAAATATCCGATTATTTTACCATTATTAGGATTAAAAATATTGTTAGGCATAATTGCAGGTTATCTTGTAGATTTAATATTTCCCAATACTAAATCCGATAATGAATCAACCTGTATAGAAGAAGATGACGAAGTGGGGTGCTGTTCACATCACGTACATGCAAGTCACAGAAAAAGAGAATTATTAATTCATCCCCTAAAACATACTCTAAATATATTTGTTATGATATTGGTTATATCATTAGGGTTAAACTATTGCTTTGACTCGTTCGGAAATGATCTATTAAATAAAATCCTTTTAAATAATTCAATATTCCAACCTATACTTGCATCTATAATCGGGCTTATACCTAATTGTGCAGTATCAGTATTATTAACAATGTTATATATGTCAGGTATATTAACATTTGCTTCTGTAATTGCAGGATTATCCTCAGGTGCAGGACTAGGGTTAATCGTATTATTAAAACGGAATCCTGACATAAAAGACAGTATGAAAATTATAGGAATATTGCTTTCCGTAAGTATAATAGCAGGGTTATTACTTAGTTTTTGCAAGGTGTTTGGCTAATCCTTCTCCCATTGCAAAACAACTTGGGATAATTCTTAAAGCAGCCTGTGATTCAAAATCAGCAGAAATGCATCTGCCTATTGCAAAAAGATTGTCGTACTCTTTAGACATTAACGACTCAATAGGAAGCATGTATTCTTGCTCTTGTTTTTCAAGTACGGAGTTGTTTTTGTTTAAAGAATGAATATCAACAGGATATTTTGATATTAAAACAGGATTATCAAAGATTTTTCCGGTTCTTAAATCGTCAATACTATAAACATATTTACCGTTTATACGATTTGAAACCCTTATCCCTAGAGAGTTTGCTATAGATGATATATAAGCATTCTCAAAACCTTTAAAATATTTTTTAAAGAAATTTGACAACCTAAAAATGCTCTCTCTGCCTTGTTTTAAGAGTTTTGATTTTATAATGGAATCTTCTGGATTAAACTCTGAGTTTATCATAAGCCTTGGGCAGTTAAACGCAAGAGAGGACTGCATTCCGGGGATAGAAAATACCTGAAAATAGTTAGAATCTGCCTCAGTAATTATACCATCTTTTATTCCTTGCTTAAATACTGGTTCTAAAGCCCAGTCTTTATCATTATCCCAAGTATAGGCCGTAGAGAGATGTATTTCGTCGTTAATTATACAAGATGTTGTAACATCTCTGTTATTATCTAAGTTCATAATCCATTCTGAAAAAGTTTTTAAATCAATACCTGACATAATAAAACGTAAATTAATAGGTTGATATTTTTTTTCAGAAAAATTATCTAAATTATTTAAAAATTTTAAATTTAATTTTTCAAAAATTTTCGCATCTCCTGTTCCGTCTACAAGATAATTCGTTTCGATATATTCCGATAACATTTTATCTTCCTCAATATTATTATCGGTATATATCGTATCGGAATATAATAAAGATTTATGTGACAGTTTATCAAGATAAACACCATTTATATGACCTTTTGTAATTACTATTTCATCAATACTTGAGTTAAGTATAACATCGACGTTTGACTTATCCATCATTCTGTCAAGAACGATTTTTAATAACTCAGGATTAAACCAGCCAATATTCCCGTCAGCATAAGTAATTTGTCCGCCAATTAAATTTAATTCAGCCATTAATTCTTTATAAAATTCGAAATTAATTAAATTATTTGTACCGGAACTCATTGCCGGAGTAACAAGAGAGGAAGTCATTGTCCCGCCTAAAAAGGAATTTTTTTCAATCAATAAAGTTTTAAAACCGAGTTTACCTGCTGTATATGCACAAGCACAACCGGCGGTTCCTCCTCCTGCAATAATTAAGTCATATTTCATTTTGAACATCCTTTTAAATATTTTGATGAAGATATTAAATTAGAATCTTCAACTTCGTGTATTCTGTTTAATAATATTTTATCATTCTCAAGAATTAAGTTTTCATCCCGATAGGGAATCCCCGCCTTTGTATTTAATAAACCTTCTTGTTCGATAGAAAGCGGATAAAAAATATTATCTTTGGTTTTAGAAGCGATAGTTCCAATATTTTTATTATCATTTGAAATAATATTACCAATATAAAAACCTGCTTCTTTCATCGCAAAACGCACAGGTGCAGACATATTATATGTAACTATAATACCTTTAGAGTTTATGTGATTAAATAATTCTTTAAAAAACTCTACTGACCATATACAAGGACATTTAGCGGGAGTAAAACCATCTAAAAAGATTATATCGTATGACGTAGAGTGGTTTAAGAGATACTGACGAATGTCTGTAGGGTAGAAATTAATATCAAAATTTTCAAAATAAAGTCTTTTTTTTGTATTTTTAATTCGTTTCGATATATACCCATAATATATATTATGTACAAAGGTCGATTTATTTTCTTTTTTGAGTAAATATACCTCCGATTTTAATAAATTTTTCATAAAAATGAGTATATCTTTGTCAAAAAATGGCAAATTTTCTTTTTTAACCAGATTTTTTTTTGACTCCTCACTTAAAAATTCAACTCCAAAGTTTTTAATCAAATTTAAAAGAATTATTTTATTTACTTTAGTATTAATTTTATAATTCAAATTTTTTTGTTTTAAAGAAACTATTTTTTTTGCTTCATAATAATTATTTATATTTTTATAAAGAAGTTTTTTATATCTGAGTTTGTTTATAAAATCTATTTTGTTTTTTATAAAAGGAGAAAGTTCAAATAAAACCTTATCTGTATCAACACAATCAATATAAAAATTTTTATCGGTTTCTTTATTTTTTAGTAATTCATTAAGAAAAACTTTTGTGTTATACCCTATACCGTAGCATATATCTAACACTCGGACATTTTTATTAAAGTTATCAATATACTTTAATGACGGACAAACAAATTTTTCGTACGCTTCGATTACTGCTCCAAATGCAGAATGATATATATCATTAAATTCCGGATTATATAACCCTACTGAATCATCATTTGTCATATAAGGAAAAAACTCGTACATAATATTCATAGTACAAGTTTTTTACCTTTTATACAAATTTTTTACAGTTTTTTACGGTCTTAAATTAAATACCTTAAACATTCCTTCCAAACCTTTAGTGAAATGTTCTAAAAACTTGAAAGCCATTTCACATGCAGGACTAATTTTTCGATTTGGGGCAACCTGATTAACTTCTTGAGAAATCTTTGATAAATATTCTTCTGCGTGTCTGTGAGCATCTGTTCTTGAAAAACCTTTTACTCTTTTTTTTGATGATGCTACAACTCTTTGATTAGGGCTAAATTCAATTGGCATGATTCATACATCCTTTTTGGCTGATACACTAACATTCATTTTAATGTATCTGATAAAAAATAATTGCTAGGTTATTGTTTATTTAGTTACAATTCTTTAATATTACTCATTGAATCATTACATGTTAAAAATGTTATAACATTCGATACGATATATACCAATAATATTAGTTATAAAAAATTTATTTTATCAGAATATATTGTTTCGATATATACCGATAATATTTTATTTTAAATTTTTTATTTTAAAAAATTTTTTTAAAGAATTTTTTTTTTAAGAATTTTTATTATTAATTAAAAAATTTTTTTAATTAAATTTTATTCACATAATAAATCTTATAGGTATATATTAAATAGAAATATTAATAAAAAATAATAGGAAACGAAATCATAGTACAAAATGGAATGACCC
>CACXGY010000072.1 GCA_902767275.1 uncultured bacterium
ACCCCACCGAACGAAGTTCGGTTAAGGTTCAAGCGGATTTGCGGACGGACGACACGAAGTTAGTCCGGATAGCGAACAGATTTTGTTAACAGGTACGAAGTACCGAAATCAAAACTCTGTGAGCGTGGAGCAAATCAAAGACAGTCCCGCCGTCGACACCATAATATAATGTTGGGTTTCACCCAACCTACAAACTCTATAGCGTATTCATCTGTCAAACAATCAACTCTTGTTTATTATTTATTAAATTAATTAGATTGCACGCTGTCACTCACAATGACGGGTTTTACAACAAAGTAAAAATATCAGGCAGTGCCTGACCTTGCTTAGCAATTTAGGGGTTTATAGTATAAAGAGAATTATCATTTAATTATTTATCCGACTGTTGTTTTAATTTATATGTGATACAATAAATGTACTGATTTTCTAACTAACACAAAGGGGATATAATAATGGATTTTGACGTAGTAAGAACAAGAATTATAAATGCTTATCAAACATACGGAAGTAGTGATAAAAAATCTTTCAATAAAAACATGTCAGAATTTTATACTACAGGGAAACAAAATCCTTCCGTTGCACACATGATTCTGGTTGACCAATTAAGAAAAGAAGGTTTAAATCAATCACATACGAATAAACAACTTGTGAAAACATTCAAGGATAACTCTAAGACTGATACTGAATTATTAATACCTTTTGTTGATAAGACACCTATTATAGAAAGACAATTGAATAGAAATGTTGCCGGACTGGAAATATGTTTAGGTGTATCAAAAGTCCTTAAAGCAAATGAAACTCAAATGACTGATTTATTATCAAACGAAGTTAAACCATTAAAAGAAAGTTTTGATGAAACTTATAAATCGTTATATCCCAGAACTTATAGAATTAGGAAAAAAATAATAGAAAACACCAATTTTTCAATGGATAGAGTTGTGCCAAAACGTTCATATTATGAAAAAATACAATTAGCAGAACCTGAAAACGGATGGAAATCTGTTTATCCAAACAGTTATGAAACCCGTTGCCGTTTAATAGGTATGGATAGAATTGGAAAAAGTGGTACGGTAAACCGTTTAAAGAAAAAAGTTTGGAATATGTTTTTTGTTAAAAAATACGATATGGTTAAAGGTTTTTTAAAAATGGGTTAAAATAAGAATATGTTTATTATCTAAACTTTACTTTTTGTGAATATATTTAATAAAAAATATTTAGGGGAAAGAAAATAATGATATTATTTATAAATGCCTGTGTCAGAGAAGAATCCAGAACAAAACGACTTGCACATTTTTTATTAAACAAATTGGATGATGAAATAAAAGAAATAAACTTGGAAACAGAAAACATTCTTCCTTTAACACGTCAAACTCTTGAAATAAGAACAAAACTCACTGAATCCAAGAAATTTGATAATAAAATTTTTAATTATGCAAAAGATTTTGCAAGTGCAGATATTATTGTAATAGCAGCACCTTTCTGGGATTTATCTTTTCCTGCTTCATTAAAATCATATATTGAAGCAATAAACGTTGTCGACATAACTTTTGATTATTCATTAGAAGGTATTCCATACGGATTATGCAATGCTAAGAAACTATATTATGTAACGACATCGGGTGGCAAGATATATAATGATGAGTATGGTTTTGGTTATATAAAATCATTGTGTAACAATTTTTATGGTATAAACGATGTTTTTTGCATAAAAGCGGAAAACCTTGATATTGCAGGTTCTGATGTTGAAAACATATTAAAAGAAGCAGAAAGAAATTGTATCAAAACAATTGTATAGTATTCAAACAGAATATATTAGGCACAGCCTGAGTATCCGCAATTAAGACATATATAACAACCTTCCGCCATTTCAATTTTATTACCACATTCAGGACAGGTTATTGTCTTAATTTCGCCGGTTGGAGCATAATCTTGAAGTAACGGTTTTACATCTTCTTCTTTTTTCTTCTCAGTACTATTCAAATTCATAGGTTGAAAGAAGCGAGAATTATCTCTATATACAGTAATTCCTTTCAATTTACTTTTATAAGCGAGAATATATGTTTGCTCAATATCCTCTCTTGTAGCACTTTCAACGAAATTAACGGTTTTAGATACAGCATTATCAGTATGTAATTGAAACGCTGCTTGCATTTTAACATGCCAGTATGGAGATATGTCGTGAGCAGTAACAAAAATCTTTTTAACAGTTTCCGCCACATTATTAACATGTGCTAAAGAACCGTCCTTAGATATTTCACGCATAAGATCATCAGAATAAAGATTATTATTTATCATATATTCTTTAAATATCGGATTAACTTCAAGCATTTCCGTATTATCGAGAATAAGCCTTGAAAATACGAGTCCGAAAAGTGGTTCAATCCCGCCCGAAGCACCTGCTATCATAGATATAGTACCTGTAGGAGCGATACAAGTAGTTGTTGCATTTCTAATACCGTATTTTTTAATTTTTAAATCAAGTTCTTTCCATTGTTCATCCGATATTTTACCGGAAGATTTTCCTTTAAATTTATTATACAAATAATTTTCGCTATCATATATACTGTCTTTAAAATTATTAAAGCGACCACGAGATTTAGCGAGTTCAACAGATTCACATTTTGAAACATAATCTATAAACTCCATAATCTGACCTGCGAGTTTAATTCCTTCTTCGGAAGCATAAGATAATTCAAGTTTCATAAGCATATCAGCCCAACCCATAATGCCTAAACCTATTTTTCGATTATTGTTGACCATTTCAGCAATTTGTACAAGCGGATAATTATTAATAGCGATAACATTATCAAGAAATCTTATTGCAAGTTTTGTAGTATCTTCTAACAAATCCCAATCAACTTGATATCTGCCATCAACACATTTAACCATTTTGTTTAAATTAATAGAGCCGAGATTACATGCTTCATAAGGCAAAAGCGGAACTTCTCCGCATGGATTAGTCGATTCAATTTCTCCTAATTTAGGAGTAGGGTTATCGTAATTCATAGTGTCAATAAAAACAATTCCGGGTTCGCCGTTTCTCCACGCATTGTCAACAATCTTATCAAACACCATTTTTGCACTTAATCTTCCTACAGATTTTTTTGTATTAGGATGAATTAAATCATAATCTTGTCCGTTGAGGTATGCTTCCATAAATTTATCAGTAATAGCAACGGAAATATTAAAATTATTCAACCGAGTGTTATCGGATTTACAATCAATAAACTCTAAAATATCGGGATGATCAACCCTAAGTATCCCCATATTGGCTCCTCGTCGTGTACCACCTTGTTTGACGGCTTCAGTTGCGGCATTAAAAACCTCCATAAACGAAACAGGTCCGGAGGAAACTCCCATAGTAGAACGAACGACATCATTTTTAGGTCTTAATCTTGAAAAAGAAAATCCTGTCCCACCACCTGATTGATGAATAAGAGCAGTGTTTTTAATAGTTTCAAAAATTCCTACAAGAGAATCTTCAACAGGAAGAACGAAACACGCAGCGAGTTGCCCGAGTTCTCTGCCTGCATTCATAAGAGTGGGAGAGTTTGGCATAAAATATTTATTAGTAATTGATTCATAAAATCTATCAGATAAATTTTTAACCTCATCTTTTGACGCACCAAATTGTAAATCAGCGTTTGCAAGGGTATCTGCAACACGTTTAAACATATCAGCAGGAGTTTCTGTAGGTTTTCCTTGTGCATCACGTTTTAAATATCTTTTTTCTAAGACTTTTATTGCGTTCTCAGATAATTCTATTTTTTTATTTTCCATTAACATGCCCCTCTTACATATATTAAAATAGTACACCAATTTTAAACGGTTATGTAAAAAACAAAAAATAAAATTAACATAACTTTAAATCTTATTCTTCAGCAATATCCCAAAATTCAAGAATATCATCATCAATATCTTCCAGAAATCTTGACGGTTTTGACAATACCATATTCATAGAATAATCATACATATTAACAGGGTATGTAATATACAAATTATTTTTTGCTCTTGTAGTTGCAACATACATCAATCTTAATTCTTCATCTAATTCTTCAGGGGAATTAAACGAATAAGCCGAAGGGAATCTGCCGTCAACCGCACCTATGATAAAAACACTATCCCATTCCAAACCTTTAGCGGAATGAATGGTTGAAATAGTTAAACAATCATCTTTTATATTTTTCTTATACATTCCTTCGACACTTTTGTCAGGCGGTTCAAGAGCCAAATCACTCAAAAAACTGTCTAACTTTTTGTATTGTGTAGATAAATAAACAAAATGTTCCAAGTCTTTTTCTCTCTTAGTATAATCGTCATATTTATCTTTTAATATAGGTCTGTAATACTCAATAATATCTTCTACCATATTAGTTAAATCTTTTTTAGAAGATATTTCTTTATTCAATATATCAAACAACGGTTTAAAATTATTTGATTTTTTATTAGGAAGTAATTTAACATCAAACTCAGAAGTTGATTTAATAATAGGGATAATTGAGTTAACAGTTTGAACCCCTACCCCTTTGAGCAAGAGTAAAACCCTGCTAAGACTAACTTCATCATCGGGATTAAGAATAACTCTTAGGTGAGCAACAATATCTTTAATATGTGCTGTTTCCATAAACTTAGGGCCGCCAAATTTTTGAAACGGAATTCCTCGTTTTGATAATTCTATTTCCAGATTAAACGACATTCTTGCATTGCGAACAAGCACACAAATTTCTGATAAATCAACATCTTCATCAAGAAGTTCTAATACTCTTTGACAAATAAAATCTGCCTCCATTTGAGAATCTTTCGCACAAATAAGAGCAGGTTTTATATCAGAGGTTTTGTCGGAAAAAAGCGTTTTAGAAAATTTTTCTTTCGCTTTGGCAATAACCTTATTAGTTAGATTAAGAATATTTTGAGTACTTCTATAATTTTGTTCAAGTTTAATAATTTTGACGTCATTAAACATTTTAGGGAAATCCATAATATTTCTATAATTAGCCCCACGAAAAGCATAAATACTTTGAGCATCATCTCCGACAGCCATAACATTGTTATGTTCCGATGCTAATAATTTGATAATATCTGCCTGCAAAGTGTTTGTGTCTTGATACTCATCTACAAGAATATATTTGTACTGATTAGACAATTTTTTACGGATATTTTCGTTATCCTCCATTAAGAATTTAAGATATAAAAGTAAATCATCATAATCAAAAAGCGAATTTTCACGCTTATAATTTACATAATTTTTATGAATTTCTATAATTTGTTCAGTACAATGTTCGAATTGAGAAAACTCATCTTGAATAATCTTTTTTGTCGGAATCTCCTTATTAACACTTTTAGAATAAATTTCTAAAAGAGTATGTTTTTTAGGAAATCTTTTTTCTTTTTTAGGAAAAAGTTTTGCTGTGATATGGTTCATAACATCCTCGGCATCAGCACTATCCATAATAGTAAAATTATTTTTAAGTCCTAATATTTTGGAATATTTTCTTAGAATCATATTAGCAAACGAATGAAACGTACCGCCTGCAACGTTTTCACATCTATCATCCAGAACAGCAGTAGCACGATTAAGCATTTCAGCAGATGCTTTTTTCGTAAAAGTTAGTAATAAAATATTTTCGGGTCTGATACCGTCTTCAATCAATCTTGCAACACGATATGTCAGAGTCTTGGTTTTTCCTGTACCCGCACCTGCAATAACAAGAACTGCCCCCTCTTTAATCTTAACTGCTTCTAATTGTGCTTCATTCAGTTCTTGTTCATAATCAACCTTGTAGGTTATATTATGATTACATTTACCCCTTTTTAAAATATATTTTTTACGTTCAGGTTTATTACTTTTATTCTTTAATAAATCATTAGTCATTTTAAAAAAAATTTAACCCTTAAACTTCAACCAGCGGATATTTTGCTTTAAATTCATCATATTTTTTACTGAATGCCGTATTATCCGCCGCACGCAATCTATTAATAAGTTCGTGTCTGTCAACAGAAGTATCTTTAGATTGAAGAATAGAAGTGGCAATATTTGAACAGTGATCAGAAATACGTTCTAAGTCATTAAACAACTCAGACACCATTAAATCCAACTCAACAGTACAAATACCTTCTTGTAGACGTTTAATATGACGTTTCTTTGCTTTTCTGATAAGTCTGTCAACAACTTGTTCAAGCGGTTCAACATCAAGAGCAAGAATATTGTCAGAGTTATGATAAGCAGTTGTTGTCATACGCATAACATCAAGAACTGCATAAACAATAATCTTAATATCATCAACTGCAGCATCAGAAAATCTTAATTTTTTCTCATTCATTCTCTCAGCAATACTCAAAATAGACATAGCGTGATCGCCAATTCTTTCAAAATCTCCTATGTTAAGCAACAATCTTCCGACAGCCCCGCTAAGTTCCTCCGGCAAATCACGACCTGAAACTTTTATCAAAAAGTTTTCGAGTTTATCTTCATATCTGTCAATTTTTTCTTCGTTTATTCCGATAACCTCCGCTTTTTTAGGTTCGAAACGTTTTAATAATTTTGTTGCATAAATAACATTTTTTTCCACACGGGAGGTCATTTTCAATACTTTATTATGTGCTTCCGAAATTGCTAAATTTGGAGAAAGCAATAGTCTTTCATCAAGAAACACTTTATGTTCATCTTCTTTATCAGGAATAAACTTAATAGCAAGATTTTCAATAACTTTAGCAAACGGAAGTAACAAAAATGCCGTAAAAATATTATATCCCGTGTGGAAGATTGCAATTTGGATAGGAGATATATCCGCTTTAAGAAAAGCGAAGTTAAACACAGATTGTAATATTATAAATAAAGGTAAACATGTTCCGACACTGATTATGTTATAAATAACATGTACTCCGGCAACACGTTTTGCATTGGTAGTAGCGCCGATACTTGCAATAACGGCTGAAATACAAGCACCCATATGCTGACCAAAAATAATAGGAACAGCAACACCGACAGGTACGCTTGCCGTA
>CACXGY010000073.1 GCA_902767275.1 uncultured bacterium
GTCGAAAAGACTCATTGAGGCGAAAATACTCGGCGGGCCACTGCCCGGGAAGATAGCTAGTTGCCAGCACTATATTTAAAGAAAAAATAGGATTAGGACGGATGTCCAATCCTATTTTTTTATAAACAAGTGAGTCAAATAGCTATTTATGTAGGTGATAAATGTTATATTTCGGTACGCCCTCGCGATAAACGGCACCGCTCACACTCCCGTCGGAAGTCATCACTTCCGCCGAGTCGTGTTTCGACTCTCACACACTTTGTGTGTTCGTGCCTCTGCTCGGGCAAGCCAGCACTATATTTAAAGAAAAAATAGGATTAGGACGGATGTCCAATCCTATTTTTTTATAAATAAGTGAGTCAATTATCTATTTATGTAGGTAATAAATGTTATATTTCGGTACGCCCTCGCGATAAACGGAACCGCTCGCACTCCCGCCGAAAACTCAACGTTTCCGTCGAGTCGTGCGTCGCCTTTCGTGACATGGTCACTCATTCCTTTGCTCGGGCTAGTCCGTAGGTCGGCTTTACAAAGCCGACAAAGATAAAATCTGTAAAATCATTTCGTATTTATTCATAATTCAATAATTTAATTTTGTATTTATCCTCAAAATTGCACCAATTATTTTCATATAAACCGGATTTTACAAATTTTTTAAATGAAGAATATTTCCAATCTTTTGGTGAAACATTTTCGTGTTTTATTGAGTTATAATGTATATAATCAAGATGTTTATTCAAATCATCATTATTTCTTATTGTATGTTCCCAAAACCGATTTTGCCATAATTTTTTTGTTAGAAGGTATTTTTGTTTATATTGTTTCGTAAAAGAGTATTTGAAAGATTTTATAATATTTGAATAATCGGAAATTGATTTTGGTTTTAAAATGCAGTGAATATGATTAGATTGAACAGTATAAGCGATTAAATTGTATTTATATAATTTAATTGTGTTAAATAATGCGTGATTTAAAATATCAAGGTTATCTAATAAAATATTTGCTCTGTCTTGAGTAACTATGGTAAGAAACACAAGCGAATTAGGAATAAACAATCTTTTGTAGTTCATAGTTTAATAATATAATATAATGTCGGCTTAGTAAAGCCAACCTACTATTTTTTTAAAAGAAAATTGAAAATTGAAAGTGGAAAATTATTTGTCAGGTACTGCCTGACCTACTGTTTTATTTTCAATATTATTTGGTGCGAAACATCGCATCCTATTTTTATAATTTTACTCTATGTTCGTGGATTCTTCTCTCATTATTCTAAAAAATTCATCTGTTGCATTTTTTGTTTCTTTTAATCTACCATCGCCTTTCAGATATGCTTGTGCAAACGGATTCGTTATTTCTGTATATAGTGTAGGGCGAATTTGAAAATCAGATGGTCTATAGATATTTATTTCACTTTCAAAAGTTTGTAGTGCATCCGGTTTTACAGGAACATTTCTATTTGTATCATAGCCTAGAGTTATGTTTGAATATCCTGAATTTATTTTGTTTTGACGCATTAATATTATTTCTCTGCCATCTTTGTGTGTTCCGACAAGTTTTCCGTAATCTTTTGTGCCGAATTTATTACCGTTAAATTTGTCGTGTCTTAACAATAGTTTGAAATCATTATATTGTGGGAATGCATTTTTAAAAATTTCTTTTTCGTCTGTTATTTGAATAATTTTTTCAGTTTTTTCTCTGATAGTTTCTCCAACTGATGTTATCACTTTTTTCCCTTGTTGAGAAATTCTTATGAGATCTCCTTTAGGAGTTTTTCCTAATAAAATATTTCCGGTTTGTTTTGATAACATGAGATCTCCATTTTTTTATTTAATAAAGTATTCTAAATAAAAAATTTGCTATATATTTTAATAAAATTCAGATTTAGTTTAATTATCATTTGATGAATAAATCAAGGTGCGATGAAAACCTCACCTTGTTATTGTTTATAATTTATTTTTTATATATTATTTGCTTCCAAAATAAATTTGTTATATAAAAATTTTTATTTTAAAATAATTAAATAAAAATTATTTTGTACTGTATAATATTGTAGTAAAAGAAAGTTAGGATTGTATGGCAACATTAAAAACATCGGTATTAGGAATAGAATTTGAGAATCCGTTTGTGTTAGCATCTGCACCTCCGACAGCATTAGTTGAAAGTATAGACAAAGCATTTGAAATGGGTTGGGGCGGTGCAGTTATAAAAACAATAACACCGGATGATTTAGAAATGGTAGAAGCAAGTCCAAGGTATGCTTCTATTAAAGAAAAAAATAAAGTAATAGGTTTTCAAAATATTGAACTTTTGAGTCATAAAACTATTAAATATTGGTGTGACGGTATCCGTTATTTAAAAGAAAAACACCCGACAAAAGTTATTATAGCGAGTATAATGTCGCCCGTTGACAGGAATGCTTGGCGTGAACTTGTATTAAGATTGAATGAAACGCCTGTTGATGCATATGAATTAAATTTTTCTTGTCCTCATGGTATGCCTGAAAAAGGTATTGGAATGGCAATAGGTACGACAACAGAAATTTCAACTCTAATTACAGGTTGGGTAAAAGATGTTGCAACAAAACCTGTTTTTGTAAAACTTACCCCAAATGTAGCCGATATAACCAGAATTTCAAAAGCTGTTGAGCGTGCTAATGCCGATGGATTTGCTGCGATAAATACGGTTCAAGGTTTTATGGGGATTAACCTTGATACGCTTGAACCAAATCTATGCATTGACGGTTGTACAACATTTGGCGGTTGTTCCGGTGAGATTGTCAGACCGATTGGCTTGAGATGTGTTGCACAAATAAGACAAAATTCTAATCTTCCTATCCTCGGAATGGGCGGTATATCAAATTGGCAAGATGCTGTTCAGTATATTGCAGTCGGTTCTGATGTTGTTCAAGTTTGTACGGAAGTTATGATTAATGGTTATGGAATTATTAAAGGCTTAAAATCCGGTTTACTTAACTATCTTGAAGAAAAAGGTATGAATAGTATTTCTGATTTGAAAAATATTGCGATTGATAAAATAATTGCTCATAATGCGTTAAATAAAAATTATTTTGTTAATCCTAATATAGATAAAACAAAATGTGTTGCCTGCGGTAAATGTACAAAAATTTGTGAAGAATCTGAATACAGTGCATTATCATTAGTTGAGAGAGAAATAAAACTTGATAAAGAAAAATGCCAAGGGTGTTCTTTGTGCAGTATAGTTTGCCCGCAAAATGCAATATCAATGGAACATTAGTTGTGTTTGTAAATATAATATTAAATATAAAAAGGGTGCAATCATTAGCACCCTTTTGTTATTATTTAATGTTTTTGATAATAATATGCACTTTTAAGTTTTTCACCGGCCATTTTTCCAAAATGTTTTACGGATTTTAAGAATTGAGGAATTGCTTTTAATGACCAGTTATCCATATATGTATTTAATTTTTCTGTGGATTCAATAAATTTATTTTCTTCCTTTATGGATCGTATGTTGTGTGTTCTTGCCAGTGCTTCTTTTGATGCGTTTTTCACTTTTTGAAATTTTGTGCCGCTTGCAAAACGGATTGCTTCTATCATGTTTAAATCTCCTATTCAGTTGTCTTAATAAGTATAATGTGTGTAAAAAAAAATATTGCTATTTTTCGACTAAGATATATTAATACTTCGTAACATTAGGATTTTTAAAATCAATTTTTGTACCAATATATACTTTATATATACAATAGGATATTAGAATAAGAATATTATTGGTCGAATATGTTTGCGAATGCTGTTTGTTATAGTCAAGACTATTATGAAAAATTCATAGAATCTGATGAAATAAGGTTTTATGAAAATAAAAAATTTATAAATAGTATTTTAACTCCAAAGAATGAGGAAAATTATAACAATCAAAATATACGTTTTGGGATGTTGACATTAGCAAAGAATAATTATCGCAGTATATTTTTGAAGAAAGATGAGTTAAAAAAGAGTATTGACAAACTTGAGGAACAAAGAACGCTGGCAGAAGAAGAAGCAAGAAAATCGGCATTAAAACAGGGTTTATCATTAAGTGAAGCAGATGATAAATCTAAACAAGCAGGATTAGTTTTTAAAAGACAGATTTCAAAGATTAATTTTTTTGAAAGGCCTTTAGTTGATGAAGAATTTGATAATTCTTCCAAAGAGCAAAAGGTTGCTTCTAATGATTATGATATTTCAAGAAATAGATTTTTATCATCTGATATAACATTGAATGGTGCGTTATTTAGCCAAACACAGTTAGCATTGGATATAAATCAAAATATGTCAAAGTGGGCATGTTTAAAGGCAATGGAAATAAAATCCGAGCAGTTTGATTGCGTAGGGTAAAATTTGGATAGTTTATACTTCACTTTTTTGATAAAGTGCGTCTGTTTTGTTTAGAGTTAGTTATTGTAACTCTTTAAATCCGGGAGATGTAATCGGTAAACCTTGATATCCCTTGTTTTGATAAACTGCTTTCTTTATATATTTAGGTGAATGTCCACCTTTTTCAAATAATTTCTTTAGTGTATTTTCACGTTTCACAAGTGCATTACTTTCTACATTAGATTCAGGATAAATATCAACTAAATCTGACCATACAACTGCTTCCATTGTCCAAGCATAAGTTTCTTCACTCAAAGAATTATACTCATCCTGATGTAATGCTTCGTGTGATAATAAGGCCGCTATCGCTGCAGGTGGTGCTGCTTGATGTTTAGGATTTATATATATAAATAATTTTTTCTTTCTTTTCCAACCTACCGCATCAAAATTGGCATAAGATTTGTTTATACTTGCTAAATCTTTAAATTCTATCTTTATAGGGTAACCTGATAAATTATAACCAAGTATAGCCTTTCTTGAAAAATCGCCGTCTGTACCTTTGAGCATATCTAACGCAACCATAACGAGTTCCTCTTTGGTAACGTTTTTATATTCATCATAGATATAATTAATGTATTCGGTATTATATTTTTGAGGTAACTTGACACCCGGCGGAACAGGGATTGTTTTCTTTGCCATGGCAGGCAATCCTAAAAATATAACACATATCATAAATAATAGTACTTTTTTCATCATCAAACTCCCATGTCTTTATAATATTATAACAATATTTTTTAATAAGACAAATTTTGATTACTTTTAACGAGATAATAAAATTCATTAGAATAGTAATTATTTGAGTCCTAATTTATACCCTTGATATGTATCTCGTTTTATAAATTCTCTGTCAATTTTATTGAGTGTATCTAATTTTTTTCCAATCCAACGTGGAGCAATCAACTCACGTTTTAATCCGTTACCCGCAAGACGATGAATAGTTGTTTCTGCAGGTAAATATTCTAAAAAATCACAAACAGTGTTAACATATTCATCTTCACTCATGAAATTTATCTTACCTTGATGATACATCTGTGCAAGTTTTGTACCCTCTAAAGCACATAGCATGTGGATTTTTACACCGTCAACACCCAACTCTGCCAACTTTTGTGCAGTTTGCATCATTTCATCATGGGTTTCCCACAACCCTAATATAACATGTACACATACATTTATTCCGTATTCTTTTGTTCGGTTATATACTCTCAAAAAAGTATCATAATCGTGTCCTCGGTTTATTTTTTTCAATGTCTTGTCATGTACTGATTGTAGTCCATATTCCAGCCATGTATAATAATCATCCTTATATGAGGATATTAGTTTTAATTTGTCTTCATCAACACAATCAGGTCTTGTTCCGATAGAAATTCCCACAATATCTTTATGATTAAGTGACGCGTCATATATCTCTTTTAATTCATTTACCGGTTTATACGTATTTGAATATGCTTGAAAATATGACATAAATTTTTCTGCTTTAAATCTTTTCGAAAGAGTTTCCGCTCCGACAGAAACCTGCTGTGATACGGAAAGAATATTAGAATGTGCTTGAGAAAAACTCCCGCTTTCATCACAAAAAATACAACCGCCGGTTGATATAGTTCCATCCCTGTTCGGGCAGGAAAAACCGGCGTCTATTGTAATCTTATATACTTTTGCACCAAATCTGTTCTTTAGATTTGCACTAAATTGGTTATATCGTTTATCTGTTCCGTTGAAATTCATAAGGTGTATTTATTCAATTAATCCTTATTTTCTTCTTCATCTTTAATAGGATAAACATAATGCTCGCCGCAATTTGGGCAAACAACTTCTTGTTGTCTTCCGTCTTCTGTTTGTGCGACTTCGAATAATGTTCTGCAACCTGATTGTGTACATCTTATTGCCCAAGTAGGTCTTACTAATCTTGCCATAATTTTCTCCTTATTAAACTTTATAATATATTATCATTATATCAAAACGTTGTAAAGAATTTTACTTTATTTCAACTTATACGATACAGACAATCCGGCTGGTAAATCCAAAATCTCGGTTTGAAAATCTTCGTCTGAACATATTGCATCCAAAAAAGTTTGAACTTTTTCTCTGTGTGAATTAACATTATCAGCCGCAATGATAGCCCTGTCTGTAAGATGTGACTTTAACAATTCATAATATTCAACATACTCTCTTTTATTTGCATCAATAAAAATAAAATCAAATTTTTTATCAGGCGAAAATGCTTTTATTACGTCTGTTGCACTTCCTTGTAATGCCGTATATTTACCGTTAAATCCGCATTTGTTATAATTCTCTATTGCAACACTTTGTCGTTTTTCATAAAATTCAATTGTGGTTAAATGTCCCTTTGTATTCTCTAATGCATCCAGTAGCCATAATCCGGAATACCCGTTAGATGTTCCTATCTCAAGTACACTTTTTGAATTATTCATTTTTATGAGCATGTTTAAAAAGTTTCCTGTCTGTACAGAAACATTCCAAAATTCTTTCTGGGTTTTTTCCAAATCCGTAAGGGTTTCTTTTAATATATTATTCATTAGTTATTAATCTTCTTCACTCTATTTCCGACTATTATGTTGTTAACAGGCAATTCTGTTCCGTTAGTTTTTAAAACAATGTTTTTATCCATATCGACAATAGAATATCTGCCTACTTTTGTATCAGTTACAATCACAAGTCCTGTGCCAACAATAGGACACAATTCCGTCGAGAATCCATCTCCTTCAATATTAATAACACCAATAGGTTGATTATTCACAATGTCATATACCTGTATTTGATTATATTGAGCACCTAATATATATAATTTATCATTATACAAAAGCATATCAACCGGTTTTTCAACAGTATCGAATTCTGTTAATAATTTTTTATTTTGATAATCTACAATTGCAACTCTGTGTTTTGTTCTGCTGGAAAGATAAACAACTCCGTTATTATAAATGATTTTTGAAATATTAGGAAATTTTCCAAGATTAACGAGGCTGTATTTATTTCCTAATTCGACAGACCAAACATTATCACTCAATTTATCAACATACAAAAGATAATTACCGCTCAACGTTAACCTTTCGCATCTGCCGTTAACCTTGATTCTTTGAACGAGTGTCATATTGGTTGTATCGATAACATAAATACTTGATGCATCGGGAGATGATACATAAGCCTTATTGTTATTATAATCCATGACGATTTCACCACCTTGAGTCGTCAAATCCAACTGCTTGATAATCCTATCATCAGCAATTGATATAATATTCACTATCGGACTGTCATAAGCGGTAACAATCAAAAATTTATTGTCTTTAGTGATTGCAGCAGATATTGGTGTTGCGACCTGAGATAGTGCATAATCTGATTTAAAAGATTCTCCGTTAACCACTGCAATGTTTTTTGAATATGATGAAACCATATATAAATTTTTATTCTTCAACTGAGAAACTGTAGCCTTGTTTTGATATGTTTTTCCTGATTTTGTTGCATCATCAAATGCTTTTGCACTCAATGAAACATCGGAAACTACTTTTACATCTAACTTCGGAGATAATTGAATATCTAAATTACCGACAATACTTTTGATATTTTCAGGGATAATAAGTCCTTTCGGAACGAGCATATCTTGAGGCAGTATGCCGGATTTCACTTGAATAGGCGGTTTATCGAAACGTTTAACAGTTTTTTTACCGTCAACATTTAATACTTTCAACAAAACAAAATCGTTATTGAAAATAACAACTTCAGGTTTGTCGGACATTAACCCGCCTGCGGGATATGTTTCTGATATCTCCAACACTTCAGGTTTTTTAAAAGATGCGGGATATAAAGGTAAATACAAAGTCCCGTCAGGAAGAATTATAACTCCGTCAAAGCGAATATCTATTCCGGACACATTCTTTTTTAAATAACTCTGTATATTATCAGGCAACTTAGATGCAAACACAGTCGAAACTGTTAGCATTAAGCCTAATATAACTCCTAATATTTTCTTCCCCATAATCTGTTTATCCCTTATTTTTAATTAATATTAAAACGAATTATTCGTATGGCTAAATTATAACATACAATAATTAAAAAAGGAAAATATTAAAAATTTACTTGAATGCACCTTTAATTTTTTCTTTAACAGATTTCTTTTCTCTTTTTTTACCCAATTGAAGTTCATATAATTTTTCATATAATGTTTTTTCTTCGTTAGATAAGTGAGTAGGAGTTTTAACAGTTACAATAACAATATGATCTCCTCTTATGGAAGGGTTAGCAATACTCGGAACACCTGCTCCTTTTATTTTAACTTTATCACCGCTTTGTAATCCTGTCGGAATACTAATTTCTCTATCGCCATCAAGTGTTTTTATTAAAACAGTATCCCCTAATGCCGCTTGTGCAGGAGAAACAACACATTCTGTGTATATTGTCATTTCTTCTCTGTGGAAGTATTCTGACGGTTTTACGTGAATAACTACGTACAAATCTCCGGCAGGCCCGCCGTTTATACCGGCATCGCCTTCGTGGGATAATCTCATCTTTGAACCGTTATCTACGCCTTGCGGAATTTTTATACTTAATTTTTTCTCTGTTTCTTTTCTTCCTTCTCCTTTGCAATCAGGACAAGGCTCAGATATAATCTTACCTTTGCCATGACATTTAGGACAGGTAACAATTTGAGATATACTGCCAAGGATTGTTCTTTGAGTTTGTTGTACTTGCCCTCTGCCTCCGCAAGCAGGACATGTAACAGGCTCTGTTCCAACCTTTGCACCTGTACCGTTACATGTTTTACAAGTTTCTAAATGGTCAATCTTGATTTCTTTTTCCATCCCAAAGACGGCTTCTTCAAATTCAATTTCTATATCCAATCTGAGATTTTCGCCTCGTTGAGGGGCATTAGGATCAACTCGTCTGCTTCCGCCGAATCCGAAACCGCCAAAGAAAGATTCAAATATATCATTCAAATCTCCAAAACCATCCGCAAAAGGACCTTGTGAAGAAAATCCCGCTTGATTAAGTCCTTCTTCTCCATATCTATCGTATGTTGCACGTTTGTTGTCATCCATCAACGTTTCATACGCTTTTCCTAATTCTTTAAATTTTTCTTCTGCATCCGGTGCCTTATTAACATCAGGATGCAATTTTCTTGCCATTTTCCTGAATGCACTTTTTATCTCATCTTTAGTTGCATCTTTTGATACACCTAATATTTCATAATAATCTGCCATTTTTTATTTTCCGTTTCGACTAGCCTTCTGTTGCTACATTAACTAATGCAGGTCTTAATACCCTGTCCCCCATTTTGTATCCTTTTTGTAATTCCGATATTATTGTATGTTCGGGATATTCGCTTGTAGGAGTTTGCATAACCGCTTCGTGGAAGTTTGGATCAAATTCTTTCCCCTCCGCTTCTATTACTTCCAATCCTGATTTTGTTAATACATCAACTAATTGTTTATGCACAAGATTAAAACTCTCTTTGAGTTTTTCGCAATCTTCTACAGTTTCATTCGCTTTTGCTCCACGTTCAAAGTTGTCCAAAACTTCTATAATTTTTTTCAACGTGTTTTCTGCTCCATATTTCAACAAACTTTCTCTTTCTTGTGCCTGACGTTTTCTATAATTATCAAAATCAGCAGCAAGTCTGATATACTGATTATTTAAAATTTCATACTTTTTTTGCAAATCAGTATCTTCCGGAACCTCTTGTTCCGGTTCTTCTTTGTCAATATTTTCGTCGGCTACAACTTCGGCTTCGCCAACTGCATTGGTAATATCTTCTATATTTTCTTCTACATCGTCTTTCTTAAAAGGATTAGACATTTTTCTCTCCCTTCAACATTGTACATTCCTATTATAAATTATCAAGTTATATATACAAGATTTTTTAATTTTTTCTTAATTATTTGTTCAACATTAGTTTTTAAAAATATTTTTAATCTATAATATATATTATGAATAAAAAAATAGTTCATACAAACAGAAAAGCATTTCACGACTACACTATATACGAAAAATATGTAGCGGGAATTGTTTTGACTGGAACAGAAATAAAATCTGTCAGAAAAAATGCCGTGAATTTGAAAGACAGTTATGCAAGAATTGAAAAAGGTGAAGTTTTCTTATACGGTTGCCACATTTCTCCTTATGAGCAAGGAAACAGGTATAACCATAAGCCTGACAGAATTAGAAAATTACTCCTTAACAGAAAAGAAATTCTGAAACTAGAAATAAAAATAAAAAAAGAAGGGTATACAATTATTCCTACAGAAATGTTTTTTATGAACGGACTTGCAAAACTTGAAATCGGACTTGCCAAGGGTAAGAAATTGTATGATAAAAGAGAAAGTATAGCAAAGAAATCACAAAATAGAGATATACAGCGACAAATGAAAAGATAAGACATTTGTCTAATAAAATACCCCTATTTTTCCTTGACTGATATACGCTATTGGGGTATCCTGATATTAAACACGAGGGTTACATATTTATATAATATTTCTTTAGAAACAATACTAAAATGTTTAATATAAACCTAAACAAAATAATTTTATTATTTATAATTTTATGTCTTAACATAGACATAACGTGTTCTGCATCAATTTTTAATCACAAACAAAAAAATCTTGATAAACAAATAAAGTCGACGAATACGGTTCAGTTACAAAAAAATAAAGAAAAAAAATATGTGACAAAACTGGATTTTGAAGAAATTATGGCAAAGGCCCAAGAACATTCTTATGATTTAAAAATTGCTGATTTTAATATACTTATTGCAAAACAAGGAATTGTAGGAGCAAGATCCGAATATTTCCCCAAATTGATTGCTATGGCAGGAACAGAATATACAAAAAACTATAGGGATCTAAAAGATTCTACGGTTATGTCTATCGGTGAAAGTTTTATTAACCCTTATACAAGATTTCAATCTATATTAGGGATTACTTTAAGTTATAACTTATTTGATTTCGGAGTCAGAAAAGGCAATCTTGATATGGCAAAAGAAGATGTTTTTATTAAAGAATTAGAAGTTGAACAAAAACGTCAGGAACTTTGCCTTACTGTCATTGACACCTATTCAAAAATACTAATGATGCAAAGACAAATACAACTCTATCGTGAAATATCTAAATTGGAAAAAACAAATCTCGGATATAAACAAAGACTATTCGATGCTAAAGAAATTTCTAAAACTGAATTAAATGATGAAAAAGTAAAAGTTGAAGAAACAAATAAAAAAATATATGAACTTCAACAAATGATGGCAGAATCACTTAACTGGCTCGAATTCTATACGGGAGAATCGTATAATATTGATAATATTAAAGTTGCTGAAATGAAAAAGCCTGATTTTGACACTATGGCATCAAACGATTATACCCAAAGTGTTACTTGGAAAATATATGATAAGCAATTAAAAAAGAAGGAATTAGAACTAAAAGTTGCAAAAAGAACGAATTATCCAAAAGTTAATGCATACACCAGATATTATTTATACGGTTCAGATCACAGCAGTTATAACGACAGTTTAGGAGATATTCGTCCTTCGAACTTTACGGTTGGGGCTACGGCAAATTGGATGCTTTTTGACGGGTTAAAAAACAGGGCAAATATTCAAAAAATATTACTTGAATATAAACAACTGCAAGTTGAACGTGACAAGTCTATTGCTGAACTCACAACAAGATTGGCAACAATGAGATCCAATCTTTTGTATTTGGATAAACAAATCGACAGTAATAACAAAATTATTGATGAATTATCAGATAAAGAAGTTTCAATAAAAAGACTTGCGTCGAAAAAACTTGTTACTCCAATAGAAGAAAATGAAGCAAAAGTAAAATTATTAGAACAACATATAGAACTTGAGAAGAACAGAATAACATCTGTTGCTATACTAAGAGGAATACAAATATTAACTACAAATTAGGGAAAATATAATTTATGGAAAATCAAAATCAAGGAAACGAAAACGAACAAGAACGTAACCAAGAACAAGAAAACCAAAAGCAGGAGCAAGAACAAGAACAAGAACAGGAACAGGAACAGGAACAGGAACAAACTCCTAAAAATGTAAACTCCGGTCTTATATCTTTAGAATTGGTTGCAAGAATGAATAAAACTGATATCGATATGAGATCAGTTGTTCGTGAATATGGTATAAAAACTGCTGATATTGAACCGGAAGAAATTATGCGTATAGCAAAAAATTCAGGGTTTAAAATAAAAAAGAAAACAATGAAACTTGAAGATTTATCTTCAAAGTATCCAATGCCTGCAATTATAAGATTAAAAGATAATACTTATGTTACGTTGCTTGCAATAAGAAAAGAAGATAATAAAGTTCTTATTATCCGTCCTCTTGAACGTCATCCTGAATCACACGAGATTGAAGAACTTCAAGAACAAATGCAAGATTATATTTTAATCCTTGCACACAAAATGATGGATGATGATGTTAAATTCGGATTCAAATGGTTCTTTAATGAAATTTTTAAATATAAAAAAATCATAGGACAAGTTCTTTTAGGGTCTTTTGTTGTTCAACTTTTCGGACTTGTAACACCTTTGTTTACTCAGGTAATTCTTGATAAAGTCTTAGTCCACAGAACGATTGCAACACTTGATGTTCTTGCATTTGCATTTATTGTGGTTGCAATCTTTGAACTTTTACTTAATCTTTCACGTAATTATATATTTATTCATACAACAAATAAAATAGATGCTAAACTGGGTGCTCAACTGTTTAGACATTTATTTCATTTATACTATGTATATTTTGAAAACAGACAAGTCGGTAATATTATTGCCCGTGTTCGAGAACTCGACAGAATCAGAGAATTTATAACGGATAAATCTGTATCCGTATTAATCGATGCATTTTTCTCTCTTGTTTTTGTAGGAATAATGTTTGTATATAGCGTAAAATTAACATTTATATCTTTGGGATTCTTAGCAATAATAGCAGTAATTTATCTTTTGATTACTCCGGAACTTCGTACAAGATTGGAAGAAAAATTCCAAATGGGTGCACAACAAAATTCATATTTGGTTGAATCTGTCACAGGGGTGCAAACAGTTAAATCACTTGCTATCGAAGGTTCTATGTTCAGAAAATGGGAGGACAAACTCGGTAAATATTTAAAATCCAGTTTCAACCTTGCTATTATGGGTAATTTTACAGGCTCAATTTGCGGATTTTTACAAAAAGCAATGACAATTGCCATTTTATATGTCGGAGTAATGCTTGTTATTGAAAACAAACTTACAATAGGTCAATTGATTGCATTCCAAATGTTCTCAGGTCAATTCAGTGCTCCAATGCTCAGACTTGTCGGATTGTGGAACGACTTTCAACAAACATTACTTGCTGTAGACCGTATAGGTGATGTGTTAAACAGCCCTGTAGAAATGCAATCCGGAACTGCAATTACCTTGAGTGACGTTAAAGGCGAAATAAGATTAGAAAACTTGTCATTCAGATATAATGTTGATGCTCCGCTAGTACTTAAAAATGTAAACCTTACTATAAGACCGGGGCAAAAAATAGGATTTGTAGGAAGAAGCGGCAGCGGAAAATCAACACTGACAAAACTTATTCAAAGATTATATTACACAACGGAAGGAACTATATATATTGACGGAATTGACATAAGGAACATAAATCCTGTGTGGTTAAGAACAAACATTGGTATAGTTCTTCAAGAAAACTATTTGTTCTCGGGAACAATAAAAGAAAATATCTGTTTGCCAAGACCAAATATGCCTATGGAGGGTGTTGTCCAAGTTTCTCAAATAGCAGGTGCTCACGAATTTATATCAAAACTTCCTAAAGGTTATGATACAGAAGTAGGGGAACGTGGTTCAAGTCTTTCCGGCGGACAAAAACAACGTGTGGCTATCGCACGTGCTTTGATTTCTAATCCAAGAATATTGATTTTTGATGAAGCAACATCTGCTCTTGATTACGAATCAGAAAAAATTATAAGAGATAATATGGGATTAATATCAAGAGGTAGAACTACTATTATAATTGCTCACAGACTTTCTACTATCAAAGATTGTGACACAATAGTATGTTTTGATAACGGTGAAATCGTAGAGATGGGACCTCCTCAAGAATTATTAAAACATGACGGATATTTTAAGAAATTGTATATGGCACAAAGCACTTAATTAAAGATATTAAGTCATGAGGGCAATAAAAATAGGTTTAGTGAAAACTAACAAATAAAGAGGAAAAAATATGAAACTAAGTGATATTAAACAAAAAATTATAGACTTGATAATCCCTAAAGAAGATGACTCACATGAATTTAAACCGCTATTAACCGAAATAGAGGATAAACCGCTTAATCCGATGGGACAAACGATATTTTGGGTAATTATAATATTCATGTTTATAGCGGCATCGTGGATGTACTTTGGCAGAGTAGATGTTGTAATAACAGCAAGAGGGCAAATAATTCCTGACGGGGAAGAAAAACTTATTCAATCATTAGATAAAGGGGTTATGACTCAATTATTTGTAAAAGAAGGTGATTATGTTACCGCAGGACAGGTTTTGGCAATTGTTACTCCTGCTGAGTATGAACCGGGGTTGGAACTTAATAATATAAAAGAAGAACGTGCAAGAGTAGCATCACAACTGGCATCAGATAGAGCAAGACTATCTACTGCATCTTCCGACAGGCGAAGATTGGAAGCCGTTCGTGATATTATTCCTCAATCCAGATACCATGAGGCATTAAATCAAGAAACAACTCTTATACATGAAATACAAGGTTTAAATGCTCAAATCGCTGCACTTGATAATAAACGTATTCAATTAGAAAAACAAAAACAAATCTTAAAAGCACCTATGGACGGGTATATCAATAAGGTTATGGTTCATACGATAGGCGGAGTTGTTCAACCGGCTGAACCTATAATGTCAATGGTACAAAAGGATGCTCCTTTGATGATTAAAGCACAAGTTATGAACCAAGATGTCGGCTTCGTAAAGGCAGGCATGCCTGTTTCTATCAAGGTTGATACTTATAATTTTCAAAAATACGGTATTTTAAATGGTGTTGTAACGGTAGTTTCTCCTAACAGTATTGAAGATGAAAAGTTAGGCCCAATATTTGAAGTATTTATTAAACCGGAGAATTTTACCCTTATTGTTGAAGGTAAAACTGAAAATATCAAGTTTGGTATGTCTACAACAAACGAAATTAAAATCGGTAAACGTAGAATTATAGAATTCTTTATATATCCTTTAATAAAATACTTAGATGAAAGTATAAAAGTTCAATAAAAAAAATACCGATTTATTATCGGCATTACTTTTTTACGAGAAATTAAATTAGGAATATAGGAAACTAAAGAAAAATCTTATCTAAATTTATTTACCGCCCCAATCAAATACGGATTTTATCGCATTTGATTTGAGGGTTTTAACAGAGTCAATTTCGGTATTAACAGAATTTAACTCTGTAGAGAGATTCTGAATTTCAGTATCCCAATATGTTTCTTGTTCAGAAATAGCAGCCTGTTCGGCATTAAACCACGCTGTGATTTCCTCTCTCTTTGATGAATCTGTTTTTTCAACAACATAGTTCATGTGTGTGAAATAATTTAGAGTGGTGTTTTTGTGATAAATACCTTTTGTCGGATCAGTAACCATTACTAATTGATAAGTTCCTGAACGGAAACCTGTTTGAAGTTTTTCTGTATTCATCGCATTGACATAACCCATATTATCATTGTCTGCAATAGAATATGAATAATATTCTTCTGCTGTAATTTCTGTACGAGGTGAACCGTTATCATAATAATGAACTTTTCCATCAGCGGATGGAGGAGTCGTTTTTGCATCCTCATAGTCACCTGCTATTGCAGTTTTGGTTCTCGTTATCTTTGCAGTTGTGCCATTTTGCATTGCTGCACTAAGAATTGGTCCTAAATAACTTATCAAATTACCCAAATACATGGTTGCTTGTTTTGTCATTGTTAAATCAAAACTTCCGGAACTATCTGTGCATAAATTACCTGATATATTTCCGTATATTTTACCGTACATATCCAGAACTTGATAACAGTATCCTTCTTGAAGTTTGACTATTTCATTGTCACAAATTTTTGTAGGATCGCCTAACGTTGCTTCTTTTGCGGCAGAAGCATTTTTATAGAAATTTCCTGCTCCATCTGTATATACAATACCACCATTCATATAACCGCCATTATTCAACATAGTTTCCATATATTTTATAGCAGTGTCTTTGCCTAAAGATAATAATTTTGTCATAATAGAAGCAACTGTGGTATTATTCTGATTAGATTTCATTATATCCCATATTGCTTGTACTGTTTGATTAGCAATAGTTTGATCAGAATAAGTATCTTTTGCTTTGGCTGCAGCAATAGCAAGTTCGTTATTACATACAACCTGCCCGTACATATCTGTTAAAATCATTCTGTTTTCAAATTTTTGCGGAATGTTATAATCTCCTCCGGTCATGACTTGAGAGAAGAAATCATCTGTAAGACTACCGTTTGCAGATGCCCCCATTAAATAATTATATGTAACATCTTCATAACCGTTTGAAGTAGCATATTGTATATTAGCATTTTGTAGTCTCGAGTAATACTGTTGAGCCAACTCGGTAGATTTTCTCGTGAGCATTTGTTTGCGTTTAGAATCGACCTGCATTTGCAGTTCGATATCCGCCTTTCTGGTCGTTAGTGCCAGTAATCTAACTTGTGATACGGCTAAACCCATTAATTAATGCTCCTTTTTTAGTTCCTAATATTCTGTATATCGACATATTTCATAAAATCTTTAGGGAATTTCAGCATGTTTTTACAAAACTTTACAAAGGCGGAAATTCATGCATAGTCCATGTTTGAGATAAATAAAATTTGTAAAATCTGCTTAATAAAATAGCAAAAAATTTAATTTTTAAACATTAAAATTACATACAACAATAAATTATAGGAGGTTTTCTATGTCATCTGTAAAATGTGTAGGAATGGTAGCAGCAGCAGGAGCCGCATTAGCAGGCGGAGTTAGTGCATATAGAGGAATGAAAGTTCGTAACAGAGTCATTGCTGATGCACAAAAATTTTCAGATGCACACGGAGGCAAAATACCTGTTGGTGGTATGACAAAAGACGGTAAAATGTGGGATGGTTTTACAACTGTTGAGAATATTAAAAAAGATTCTAAAAAGAAACTTGTTGTAGGAACCGCAATAAATACAGTTGCAGCAGGAGCAATAACAGCCGCTATATCTGCTTTAACTCTTTTTGCAAAAGCAAAAATAAAATAAATTCTATCAAAACAATTACTAAAAATAAAGACGGGTAATGTTATTTTATTACCCGTCTTTCATTTAAAAACTTATTTTATTTTTTATCAAACATTTGTTTAATTCCATCGACTGAACTAAGTATACCGGTTGCTTCGTAAGGCATATAAACAACTTTGTTATCTTTTCCGTCGGTCATGGTTTTCAATGTTTCAAGATATTTCATTGCAATAAGGTATTTATCAGGTTGCCCCTTATCTGCAAGAGCATTAATAATCTTATGAATAGCCTCTTTTTCACCATCGGCTTCTACAATTCTTGCTTGAGCAATACCTTCTGCTTTTAAAATTGCTGCTTGTTTTTGACCTTCCGCAATGTTAATAGCAGATTCTTTTTCTCCTTCCGCTTTTAATATTGCAGACTTTTTCAAACCTTCCGCTTCAAGAATTGCAGCACGTCTGTCACGTTCTGCTTTCATTTGTTTTTCCATTGCTGTTTGAATATCTACAGGAGGAATTATATCTTGAAGTTCAACACGACTGATTTTTACACCCCATTTATTTGTTGCTTCATCTAAGATTGTTCTTAATTCTTGATTTATTTTGTCACGTGATACAAGTGTTTCATCTAAATCAATTTGTCCTACAAGGTTTCTTAATGTTGTTTGTGTCAACTTTTCAATTGCATCAGGAAGATTTTGTATTTCATAAGTCGCAGATTTCGGATCAACAATTTGAAAATATAAAAGAGCATTTATACTAATTGAAACATTATCTTTTGTAATTACATTTTGACGTGGAAAATCGTATACGGTTTCTCTTAAATCAATTCTGTCAATTTCTTTTACAAAAGAATAAGTTTTTCCGTCAAGTGTTTTTTGAGTAGTTTTCCAAAGAATACCTCTTGGAGTATCAATAATCGGAACAATGAAATTGAACCCTGATTCGAGAATCCTGTCAAACTTCCCTAATCTTTCGACTATTACGACTTCTGCCTGTTTTACAATAATTACCCCTTTTGTCACAATAATTATTGCTAGTGCAACCAATAAGACTAATAAAATAGGCATATTCTCTCCTTTCTGATATATTTTTTATACTTTTTCTACAAACATAACTAAACTTTCGTTTCGAATAATTTTAACCTCAGAACCTTCAGGAATTTCTTCATCAGACTCAATTCGTGCTTCCCAACGTTCTCCATATATAGTAATTGCACCTGTCGATTTTGTTATTGGCGTTATAACCTTAACTACCTTACCAATGTATTTATCCTGAATACCTGTTTTTTGTGATTTGTTTGTTACCAAATTCATTAAAATAGGTCTTAATATAAACAACATAACAAAAGATAATCCGACAAATGTCAAAATTATTGCATTGAAACTATGAATATAAACCGACACTATTGCAGTAATGAATGCCGCAAAAGCAAGATTCAAAAAAAACATTACAGGAGTAAAAATCTCCAGTATAATAAACACAATCCCGACTATAAGCATTGTCTGCCACATAATACACACCTCTTTATTAAAAGGCACTATGATAAAAATGTACTAAGGCATTATCTATCATTACCTGTTTAATTTTTTTAAGTTTATCTGTTAATTACTTCGTTAATATCTGCAACCATTTGATCAGGGTCAAAGCCATGAACTTTTGCACCTGCTTCTAAATTCTCAAAACGAGCAGCAGCACAACCTAAACAGCCTAAACCGTATTTGGCAAAAATTTCAATACTTTCAGGATATTGTTGTGCTATATCTAAGATTCCCATTTCTTTTGTTACCATTTTTTCCATGCTATTTACTCCTTATATAATTTGTAGACTATTCTATTTTTTTATTATACATCACTAAAATTAATTTTCATTATAACCTTGACTTTTAAAAAATTATCCTTAAATACATTGTATAACAAAATGAAAGGTTTGAAAATATGGATTTCTTGAAAAATTTTTTGAAAAATGACAAAACAGTTGTAGGATTATGCGATTTAAAACGCAGACAAACAGTAAACTCTTTTAATTTAGAACGTTTAAACAATTTTAGTCGTCCGTTCGCAGAACGTGAAATACCGGGTGTGCTATTATATGCAAAATAAAAATCCTTATTATACAAATTGACACACAAACTAAGCGGGCAGACACGGAAGATGGTTATGTATTATCAGGTTGAAAAACTAATTTCTGAAAAAAGTCATGCGTTTGTCCGCTTTTTCTTTTTTAAGCCTTATTGTCATTTTTAATCAAGGTTTTGATTGCTTCAACTGCGACTTTTATCGCCATATCAGTATCGTGTATCACAGGGTTATCTAAACCTTGTTTTTCACGTTCTTGATTTGCGACAACTAAAAATACAGAACCGACTCTGACTCTCAAATAACTTCCGACTACAAATAATGCCGCAGATTCCATTTCAGATGCAAGGCATCCCAGTTTTAACCACGCCTTCCATTTGTTTTCCAATTCATAACTTACAGGCATTTTTTCAGGTTCGTGCTGACCATAGAATGAATCTTTGCACTGAACAATACCTGCGTGATATGTATAATTAAGTTTTTTTGCTGATTCAACAAGAGAATTTACGACATCTAAATTTGCAACTGCCGGAAATTCTATAGGGGCATATTCTTTTGTTGTTCCTTCCATTCGGATTGCCCCTGTAGCAATAACAACATCTCCACCTTTTACATTTATATCCATTCCGCCGCAAGTTCCGATTCTGACAAAAGTTTTTGCTCCTGCTTTGACAAGTTCTTCTAATGCAATTGAGGCTGATGCACCGCCAATACCTGTTGATGTAACACTAACTTTTACACCGTTTAAATATCCTGTGTATGTTACATATTCTCTATTATCTGCAACTAATTGAGCATCGTCAAAATATGCAGCAATTTTTTTACATCGTTTCGGATCTCCGGGTAAAATAACATATTCGCCGACATCTCCTTCTTTTACTGCAATATGATATTGAAGACCGTCTTGTGCATATTTCATTTTTTTCTCCTTTTTACAGATATAATCTCCTCTTGGGGTGGGAATATATTCTAACATATTTAAAGAATTTATGTCAAACTATTAAATTGTATATCTATAAATCAAAAATGGAATATTATGCATAACATTTTATTTTAATAATGTTTTACCTAATTTTTCAACGGTTTTAATATCTTCTTGAGGACTTTTTCCTGTTGTTGTTAAATAATTACCTGTTAAAATCCCTTCTACGCAACATTTCAAGGCTTTCTCCTGACCTTCCTCAGATAAACGCATACGTCCTCCGCAAAATCTTAGTACGGATTTCGGATTTGCAATCTTAAATATTGCAAGTGTTCTTAAGATATTTTCTTCATCTATTTTGTCAAAATAATTTTCAAACGGAGTTTCCGGAATTGGCATAAGAATATTTATAGGAATAGAATCAGGTTGAATTTGAGCAAGTTCCATCGCCATTTCCACACGTTGTTCAATGCTTTCTCCCATTCCGAGAATGACACCGCAGCATAGTTCCATTCCATATTTTTTAACAAGCATACATGTGTCAAATCTTTCTTGCCATGTGTGAGTTGTGCAAACTTCCGGATAGTATGATTCACACGTATTTATATTATGGTGGAATCGTTTTAATCCGGATTCAGCAAGTCTTTTTGCTTCTTGTTCGTTTAATATTCCGATAGATGCACAACTTGATATTCCGTCAAATTTATTTATTTCCTGAATCAGTTCAATTATTTTATCAAAGTTTTCTTCTGCCGGATTTTTACCTGATGTGACAACTGCAAAATGGTTCACACCGTATCTTTTTGCTTCTTCTACAGCCTTAGCAACTTTTTCAGGTTCTATCAGAGGATATGTTTCAATATCTGTTCTGTAATGACTGCTTTGTGCACAATATTTACAATTTTGAGAACATTTTCCGTTTCTGGCATTTACAAGAGAGCAAAACTCAATATTATTGCTCATATATTTTGATGATAATTCTAATAATGTTTCTAAATCCGTATTATATAATTCTAATAATTCTTCTTTATCTAATCCTACAGTTTGCATATACTTAATCTCCTCAGTAATATTTTTTATCGAATTTATCATAAATATTATTGTTATTCAAATTTATAGTGTAAATTAACTTTTTTATACAAATTGTTGTATAATTATTTTATGAAAATAAATAAAATTTTAACATTAATTATTGTAATGTCATTATGTACAGGAAGTGTAATTTCCGCAGAAACGGCATACAAAACGGCTTGCCCTTTTGTCAGGGTAACAACTAATATGCTTGGGTATAATTTTATCGCAAGAAAAATCGCTCAATCTGTTTTGAAAAAATCATTAAGCAAAACAATGAAGGGAGATTTGAGTGTAAAATTCGACTCATTTAGCGGTGTGGATATGAAGAAGGGTAAATTTCGCGGGCTAACTATAAGCGGTGAAAACCTTTGTGTTGAAGATGAAGTATATATTACTAAAATGTTTATTGAAACTACTTCTGATTTTAATTATGTTGATTATACAAAAGAGCCGATTGAATTTAAAACTGATGTACCGATGGATTATACGGTTGAAATTTCAGAGAGCGATTTAAACAAAACAATGACAACAGGTAGTACTTTTGATGTAATATCGTCATTATTACCGCTGGTTTCAATTGAAAAACCGAAACTTAAACTTGAAAAAGAAAAAATCAGAATTAATTCAGGAATAAAATTTCCTTTCGGAAAAACAATAAAATTTTCGATGTCCGCAGGTATGAAAGTAGAGAACGGAAAAGTTGTTCTGACAAATGTTAATTCGACAACATCAAATAATGATTTTGCAGAAAAATTAGTCGAACTGATAAATAAAAATAATGTTCTGGAGAATATGAAGATAGGTTTGGTCGAAGGTGCAGACACAATTGTAAAAGTTAAAGAGGTAAAAATTGACTCTAAAAAAATATTAGTTAATGGTTCAATCGTTATTAAAAAGGCAGAATAATGGGAAGAAAACGCAAAAAACATAATAATAATTCAAAAATAGGGATAATTGTTCTTGTCGTTGCTCTACTTGTATATTTGAAAATGACATTTTTACAAGATTTTAATCCTTTAACGGATATAAAATTAAATTTTGAGAACCCGTTTAAACAAGAAAAAATAGAAGTAGCCGAACGCTCTGTTGCAGAGGATTATTCTGCTGTCAAACAGGAAGAACAAAACAAGGAAGAAGAAAAATCTATAATAAAAGAAGAAGAAATTACCGTAAATATATTCTTCACAAAGATATCCGACGGCAAAGATGTGTATGTTGCTGTATCAAGAAAAAAACCTGCAAATTATAAAGGTTCTGATGTGGAATATGCGGTAAAATCACTACTTGGCGGTGTGACAAAATATGAAAAAGGGAAAGGTGTGTATTCAGAAATCCCTTCAAATACAAGACTTCTTTCATATAAAGAAACCCCTTCTCGAATAAATATAAATTTATCAAATGATTTTGAGTACGGCGGTGGCGGCGACAGCCTTTATAAGAGAATGTATCAATTGATAAAAACCGTAAATCATAATACCAGAAAACCCGTTTATCTGTATATTAACGGCAAACAGGCTGATATGATTGGCGGAGAAGGACTGATGCTCAAACAACCTCTCAGAAGCACTTCGCTTGACGGATAAAACAAGGAAAGATTAATGGTTGAAAAAGATTTGGATTACTATTTGAATTTAGATTGGACTTTGATTGAAGGTACGGATTTGGATTTTAACGGCAATCCTTATCATTATATTGAAATAAAAGAGTTTCCGAGTTTTGCTTTTTGTGCAAAAACAAGAGAAAAAGCACTTGAGGGTTATAAACATCAACTAAAATTAACTCTGATGATTATGCTGGAAGATGGCGAACGTATTCCTGAAGTCGGCGAAGAACCGGAGGAAATATACTAAATGGCATATTCTGAAATATATATTAATCCGCTTCAAAAAGAAGATGTTAACAGAGTATATGAAATAGAATCACTTTCATATGGGAATCATCATTGGTCAAAAGACTCTTTTTATACTGAAATAAATAACAAAATTGCTAAATATTATACGGCAAGAATACCGACCGGAGAAATTGTCGGATATATGGGAACATGGCATATTGTCGACGAAGCACATATAACAACTATTGCTGTACATCCTGATTTTTTAAGACAACATATCGGAGAATGTCTTATTGTAAAATCACTGGAGGATTGTTATAATAAATTCATAAAATATATTACTCTGGAAGTTAGAGTGAGTAACATTCCTGCGATTAAACTGTACGAGAAATACGGATTCAAATCTTTAGGAACAAGAAAAGGTTATTATCAAGATAATAATGAAGATGCACTCATAATGTGGACAGAGAATATTTTTTCGGATGAATACAAACAATTATTTAATAAAAATATTGAAAGTTTAGAGAAAAAAGTAATATTAAAATGACAAAAAGAATAGAAGAACAATTAAGTTATTTCAAATATGAAGGTGAGCCTGTAAAATTCAGATTAGGCACACTTATTCTTATATGCTTATCTGTCCTTCTTATTATAATGGCAACTTTTACCGAATTAAAATTCAAACACTGTTTTATTCCGTTGGATTTATTTTCTAAATGGGGTTATTATTTTACGGAAGAAGGAGTAAATTGGGCAGGATTTGTAAAAATGGTAAAATACATTCCGCAAGTTCCTGTTATATTTTTTATACTTGCTTTATTAGACAGAAAATATACACTCATAACGATTTTACTTTATATTATATTAGGGTTTGCCGGATATCCGATATTTGCGATGGGTGGCGGATGGAAATATATTTTTCAATACGGTGTAGGATATATTCTTTCCTATATTCCTGCCGTATTCTTTGCAGGTTATATTCTCAACAGAAATTTTAGATTCACAAATATATTAAAAGCCGTCATTACGGGAGTTATAATCATAAACATAATCGGTGCTTTAATCTTGTTAATCATAGCGTGTTTAAAACACGAGAATTGGTTTATGATAAAAAACCTTCTTTATTCCATGAGCGGTTTTAAGTTTATGTATGATATTATTTTCAGTGTAATAGCAGTATATCTGGCATTGATAACAAAGAAATTACTCTGGATAATAATTTCTTAAACTATACAACCCCTTGAGCGACCATTGCTTTTGCCAGTTTAGAGAATGCTGCTATATTTGCACCTGCGACATAATTATGTCCTAATCCATATTCTTCTGCAGAGGATTTGCAAGCATTGAAGATATTAGTCATAATAGTATCTAATTTTGCTTCAACTTCTTCAAAAGTATGATAATATCTCATACTGTTTTGAGACATTTCAATTGCGGAGGTTGCAACACCGCCGGCATTAGAGGCTTTGGCAGGAGCAACAAGTACGTTATGTTCCAATAAATAATTAGTTGCTTCTTCGCTGCAAGGCATGTTAGCACCTTCTCCTATAGCAATAACACCATTTTTAACGAGTGTTTTTGCATCTTCAAGAATCAATTCATTTTGAGTGGCACAAGGAAGTGCTATATCGGTTTTTATTGTCCATGCAGGGTTTTCGCTGCCGGTTTTTTCGATATATTTAGCATTAGGATGAGTGTTTAAATATTCTTTGATTCTGCCGCGTCTAACTTCTTTTATTTCTTTCACACAGTCTAAATCTATTCCGTTCTCGTCATAAATACAACCGTTAGAATCACTCATAGTAACAACTTTTGCACCCATAACTTGTGCTTTTTCACAAGCATAAATAGCAACATTTCCTGAACCTGAGATTGATACAGTTTTGCCCATAATACAAATATTATGAGCCCCAAGCATTTCTCTCATAAAGAACATCAAGCCGTAACCGGTTGCTTCTTTTCTTGCAAGAGAACCTCCATAAACAACATCTTTACCTGTTAAAACGCCGCCCTCATAAGCATTACGAATGCGTTTATATTGTCCGAACAGATATCCGATTTCTCTGCCGCCTACTCCAATATCTCCTGCAGGTACGTCAACATCTTGTCCGATATGACGATATAATTCTGTCATAAAACTTTGACAAAATCTCATTATCTCATTGTCAGATTTCCCTTTAGGGTCGAAATCACTTCCTCCCTTTGCACCGCCAATTGGCAAACCTGTTAATGCATTTTTAAATATTTGTTCAAATCCGAGGAATTTCATAATACTGAGATTTACACTCGGATGAAATCTTAAACCTCCTTTGTATGGACCGATTAATGAATTGAATTGTATTCTATACCCTCTGTTTACAACAACTTTCCCTTCATCATTAATCCAAGGAACTCTAAACATTATAATTCTTTCAGGTTCAACCATTCTTTCTAAAATAGATAGGTCTTCATACTCTTTGTGTTTATCTATTACTGGTTCTATTGTTTTTAATACTTCATCTACTGCTTGTAAAAACTCGTTTTCCGTATTATTTTTTGTCTTAGTTTCTTCTAATACTCTATTTACATACTCATTCATTAATGTAATCCCCTTGTATTGCTCATTTATTATTTATTGTAATTATCACACTAAAAATAAATATTTATAAATTTCTTTATAAATTCTTTATACGTTTTATATAATATTTTAGAGAAGTGAAGGATATATTCCATGCCCTTTGGATTGAAAGCAGTAGGATTTTTTACTCCCTTTGGCGAGGGAAGGAAACTATTTTACCCTCCTTGTGCCAGGGAGGGTCGCTATTGTTGTGGTTTTGTTATTACAATAGCGGGGTGGGTGGTCTGTTTTTTAAAATTTTGATTTATCAAAATCGATAACCCATCCTCAGTCCTTCCCTTGTCAAGGATGTGTTCCCTGCCCTTAGCAAGGGAAGGGTTAGGGAAGGGTTGCCGATAAATAAGTATCGGTAGCCTAAAGTCTACCCTACTATAAGTAGTATCTTCTCTTGAAATGTAAAAAGTATGTGTGTTCATAATAAATCTTATGGGTATATATTTAATTTAATTTAAAAAAATATTTATGTACTTTTCTTTTCTTTATATTGCGACGGTAAAGAA
>CACXGY010000074.1 GCA_902767275.1 uncultured bacterium
TCAAAATTTTTTGTCGGTTATATGTGACAATTGTAATAAAAATATATGAATAATCTTTTAAATAATATCTTTTATAATTTGACATGGTTGAATTATAGCATATATTTATTGGTGCGTCCAAAGGACAGCACCCTACTACTAGCAAATTAAGGTTTCCACCCCAGAAATATCCTACTTACAATTTTTTATCACATTATCATAAACGTATTTTAACCAACAATACAAAACGACAGGAAAAACTATTATTACAAAATGATTCTGTTGAAATGCACTATAAAATTTACCTTGTAAAATATACATAAATGCTTGTGTCATTCCGCAGCCAATACACGAATGTCCTGTTATATATTTAAATAGACATATACTATTTATCCCATAACAAGAAAGTATATGTCTAATAAATATTATAAATACAGGACAAAATAATATTAAATATTTTTTTATATTATCTTTTCAATGCATTTCCATCTACATCTTTAAATGAATTACACAATATGCAGATTAAATCTACAAGTGCCCATATTCCACAACCACCTGCTGTAAATAATTGTGCTATACCTATCCCAATATGACCTGTATAAAATCTATGACCACCTATACAACCTGTGAATAAACATAGTAATAGAGTTGTAACCCAAGATTTACCTCCATTAAAATTTGTTTTCTTCAAAGCACAGCCACATTTTACACATATAACTGCATCGTCATGTATTTTTTCACCACAATTTGGACAAAACATAATTATCTCCTTTCATATTTTTATATACAACTTGTAAAAATTATGCATCCTATCATAATTAATAAAAAAATAATTATAAATACAGATAAGCCAACTTCTTCATTATATTTTTTTAATTTATGTCCTTTCTCATCTTTTATATGATTTGCACATAATCTAATAAGATCAATTAAAGCCCATATTCCACAACCGCCTGCCGTAAATAATTGTGCGATTGCAATAGCAATATGCCCAGTGTAAAAGCGATGCGCTCCAAATATTCCCAAGAAAATTGCAAGCACTAAAGTAATGCTCCAATCTCTATCGTCATTTACTGTAGTTGAGTGTGTATTTATGCGATTATTGACTGTTGCACATCCACAATGGATGCAAATTACAGCATTATCATTTATTTCTTTTCCACATTTTGAACAAAACATTATAATTCCTAAAAACTGTCAATTTACTAATTATTATATCTGTTATTATTTTATTGTCAATATATAATACTACATTAAGTAGTAATTTATTTTGTTTAAATATGGTTAAAATACTCTATTATGAATAATATGAATGACGAAGAATTGCTTAATAGAATTGCACATAATATAAAAATTGAAAGAGTGATTAAATCATTGACACAAGCCCAACTTGCAGAATTAGTAGGAGTACACGAAAAATACATAGGGGTCATAGAGGCTGGCAAACAAAATGTTACATTAAAGACTTTAAACAAAATTGCAAATTCCCTTAATATAGATGTTTCAAAATTATTTGAATTAAGAACGTAACCATAAGCAAGTAGTAGATAGTAGGGTGCGTCGTTTGACGCACCAATAATACTTATGCCCTATTTTTACATTATTTAATAATGTACAATATTACACACAGAATACTTCACTATTTTTTACAAATTTATGATACAAGAGTGCGATGTTTCGTACGGATTTATTAAACATTTGCAATCTATAAAACTTTTTTTGCTTTTACCCCTGCGGTCAAAGAAAGTAGAAATTCACTTTTTGTCCAACACAAAAGTAAATTTTTGTTATAATATTTTTGTAGTTATTACTCACAAATATTAAAATCAAATGATAGAAAAACTGGGGCATGGTCTTAAATATCCACCTTTAAAAGGGAAGGTTAATAAAAAACTTCCTGAATATTTGTTTTGGGAGCATAAAGATTGTTTTGACACATGGGATATTACCATGTTTTCGACAAAAGACACATCCAAATATGGTAAAATGTCTCTTATAAAAACTACTCAATCTATAAATAACAAAACAAAACCCTATATTTTAGTATTAATGTTAATGTCAAAACCCAGAAAACAAGGGTTAGGAACAAAGATGCTTGATTATGTACAAAATTTCAGCAGGCGAAACGGATGCGAAGGCAGATTTTATTTATGTGCAGACCCACAATTTACCCCCAAAGAAGCACCTCATATTTTTTATCGCAAATACGGAATGAATACAGGTGAGCCTGAAACAGACAAAAAGATAGATATGTTTATAAAACAAGACAAAAACGGAACTATTGAAGATTTCCCTCATCAAAAAATGTATTTTCCGCCAATTCCTCCACAAGAAAATCAACAACCTGCACCAAAATCTCTATGGCAACTATTAAAAAAATTTTTTAATTAGCAGTAGGTTGAGCATATAAAACAGCCGCTTATGCCCTATTTTTAATATACATTGTTAAATAATGTACAATATTACGCACAGAATACTTCACTTTTATAATTTGACATGGTTGAATTATACTGTGTAAGAGCAAAATAGAAATTTCCTCTTTTGGAAAAACAAAAAAATATGGTACGATACTTTGCACCGGCGAATAGGGTGCAATTTTTTGCATTATAATAATACATTTACCCCTAACAGATACCTTCGCGAAGCCTAATAACCGCACCGCCCCAGGTCATGCCTGCACCAAATCCGCAAAGAACTGCTGTCGAACCCAGTTTGATTTTTCCTTCTTGAACACCTTCACACAAGGCAATAGGGATAGATGCGGCAGATGTATTTCCGTAATATTTAATATTAGATATTACCTTATCATCAGAGTATTTTAATCTTTTTTGTATAGATTCAATAATTCTTTGGTTTGCCTGATGAGGTATTAAATAGTCTATTTCTTCGGCAGTTAACCCGGAAAGTTCAATACATTCTTCAACATATTTAGGAACAGTAGTAACAGCAAATTTATAAACATCTTTTCCGTTCATAATAATTTTGCCGTTTGCAACTTCATCTGCTTGTTCAACAAGCGGACAACATTGAGAAGGAATACCGGTTTTTATTAAATTTCCAATAGAGCCGTCTGCACTAATTTTTATTGATAAAATATCATCAACACCATCGTCAGATGCCATCATAACCATTGCTCCTGCACCGTCGCCAAACAAAATTGATGTGCTACGGTCTGTCCAATCTGTAATTTTAGAATTATTATCAGCAGCAATTATCAAAACGGTTTTATAAATGTTAGACTGAATAAACCCTCTTGCAACCTGCATAGCATAAATCAAACCTGTACAAGCAGCAGTCATATCGAAAGCAGGAATTGTATCTTTTATACCCAGTTTTGCACCTATAGTAGCGGACAAAGTCGGATATAGTTGTGGTGGTGCTGATGCAGCACCAATAATACAATCAATATCATCAAGGTTAATTTTAGCATTATTGATAGCATTTTGTGCCGCAACAAGACCAAGGTCTATTGCAGTTTCATTTCCGGAAACAACACGACGTTCTTTGATTCCTGTTCTGGTGTAAATCCATTCATCAGAGGTTTCATATAATTTTGTTAAATCATCATTTGTCACAACAGTTTTTGGTACACAATAACCAACTCCTGCTATCTTTATAGGTGTAAAATCACTCATTACACATACCTCTTATCTTTATTGTCGGTTTTAATAAACCTAACTCTCTATAAATTCGGAAATTTTACTGTTGACACCTCTTTGTACGGCTTCATTAGCAACTCTAACGGCATTTTTAATAGCGTATGCACGACTTCTTCCGTGAGCAATTACAGAGATTCCTCTGACACCTAACAGTAAACATCCGCCAAATTCTTCATAATTAATTCTCTTATAAACCCTTCTCATAAAAGGTTTAGCCAGCAAACCTATTATCATTCCGAGAATATCAGATTTTAATTCTTGTTGTAATAAGTAAAACAACATAGAAGATGCACCTTCGGTAACTTTTAATGCAACATTTCCGACAAATCCGTCACATACAACAACGTCGCATTTTGATAAAAAGATTTCTTTTCCTTCAATATTACCGACAAAGTTAATATTCTCAGAATCTTCTTCTAAAAGTTTATGTGCTTCTTTAGCGAGAGGATTACCTTTTTCCACTTCTTCTCCGATATTCATAACACCGACTCTCGGGTTATCAATCTCAAGAACATGTTTAGAATAGGTTGCACCCATAATAGCAAATTGTTTCAGCATTTGTGGGGTAGCATCACTGTTAGCACCACCGTCAATAAGAATAATAGGTTTTTCAACAGTTGGGAGGGTAACCGCAATAGCAGGTCTTGTAATCCCTTTAAGTCTGCCTAATCCGAATAAACTCGCAGCCATTGCAGCACCGGTAGAACCTGCGGCAACAATACCGTCTGAAGTACCATCTGCAACTGATTTAACAGCCTTAACAATTGAAGAATCTTTTTTCTTACGTATTGCTTGACCAACTGCTTCACCCATTTCAATAACTTCTGATGCATGCGTAATTATGTAATCAATTTTACTCAGGTCAATTTCTATTTTACGTTTACGACCCTTATTTCCGCAGTCAGAATATATTCCGCCCGCTTTTTTGATTTTATCCAACTCTGCTCTTATTTCGTCTTCTTTTCCAACGAGGTCAAGACCTACTCCGTATTCTTGAGCAGCCCACACTGCACCCGCAACAATTTCTGCAGGTGCATGATCTCCGCCCATTGCATCAATCGCTATTCTTGTCATGCTCTCCTCTATTCTTCAACAGATTTTTCTGTTTTTTCAGCCTTTTTTGTTGTTCTTTTTGCTTTTGGTTTTGTTTCAGTTGCTTCTTCAGAAGTTTTTGCCTTTGTAGATTTTTTTCTTGTTGTCTTTTTAGGTGTTTCTTCTGTTGTTTCTACAACTGCTTCTTCAGCCTTAGGTGCTTCATCAACAGGTGCTTGTGCTTTTGCTGATTTCTTAGCAGGCTTTTTAACTTCTGCTACCGCTTGATCCTTAAGACTAACCGGTTTACCTTTGTAATATCCGCATGCTGTACATACAGTATGTGCTAATACAGGTTGTCCGCAATTTGAACATACTGTTGTTTCAGGTTTTGTTGCTTTCCAATTTGCTCTTCTTTTTCCTTGAGCACTATGTCCTGTTCTTTTCTTTGGTACTGCCATTTTTTTCTTCCTTATACTTGTGTTTTTACTATTTTATTTCGACTTACTTGAAGGCAATAAGGCAATAAGGCAATAAGGTAATTTTTACCTACAAGGCTTTAAAACCTTAAATCTTCAATTTTCAATTTAATCAAATGACTATTTCTTTTCAATCTTAATGGACTTAAAAACAGCCATTCTCTCGTCTTGGATAAAACCACTGTCATTTTTAGCGAAATTATCCCCTTTACAATTTATACCACAAACCTTTTTATTTGGTAACTGTAATATTACAGATTGATACAATAAGTCATAAACATCTATTTCTTTAGCACCATTCAAGTCTGTGATAAACTGTCCATCTTTGATTTCGGTTTCTTGACCGTATTCTTCATATAATGAATTTTTTGCATACATCTCATCTATATCGAAATCAAGGTCTTGTTCAAATTCTTCCAGACATAAATCACATTCAAGTCTTATAGAACCTGATATATGTCCTTTTGCTTCGATTATATCTCCTAGCGGAACAAAATCTAAACTCGCTCTTATTCTTGCTTTAATTTCCGGAATTTCATTATCAAAATCATAATGATATGATTTTCCTTCGTTTTTTTCTTTTTCTATATCTTCAATCAAAATTTTATACATAAGTTTCATCCTGTAGAACAACACCTGATATTTGAGTAGATACGAACGCAATTTTCTTTACAGGACCGTTCGCTTCTTTTTCTACAAGTACAGGTGATGGATTTTTCATCAATTGTTTCATTTCAAGATAAACTGCTTGCGGATTATCAAAATACAATAATACAGGAGTAGCGACCCCTTTTAAAAATAATACTAACGCTGTTCTTGTTTTTTGTTGCGGTAAATATTGTGATGTCATAATACTTTCTCCTTTTGATTAATTTTATCATAAAAGATTTATGTTGTATAATAGAAACAATATAGGAGAAAAGTATGAGGTTTTTTCATAGTTTTAAAAGTATTAATTACGAATTTAAAGCATTAGTTGATAATGTAGTATATTATATTAAACGCAAAAAAAGATTTACCTCTGCAATAAGTTATTTGGACAAGTATAGTTATATTCTGGATAATATTGTTCCGGTCGAAACTTCTGATAAATATCAAAACAAAATATGGCAGTGTTGGTTTCAAGGCAAAGAGAATATGCCTCCGATAGTTCAAAAATGCACTCAAAGTGTAAGTAAATATCATAAGGACAGGGTTATATTTTTAGATGATAACAATATTAAAGACTATATTGAACTGCCTGAATATATTCTTGATAAATACAAAAAAGGAATCATTCCGCATGCAAATTTTTCTGACATATTAAGATTATCTTTACTCGCAAAATATGGCGGATGCTGGGTTGATTCAACAATATATCTTACGGGAGAGATTCCTCAAGATATTTTATCGGCAGATTTTTTTTCTTTCCAATCTATATATACTCCTCTGCTAAAAAATATACATAATCTTGACGATTATAAAATGTATAATAATTATTTGAATAAAATTATTAATTTTGAATCACCTTATTTTATCGAAGCCAAAGCAGGAAATGAAATTATTAATGGCGTATTAAGTTTATTCCTTGAATATTGGAAGCATGAAAATTCTGTTAAAGATTATTTAATGATAGATAAATTCTTTGTTTTAACACTATTACATAACGAAAAGTATAAAAACATGTTTTTAAATATGCCGACATATTACATTGAAAATGTACTAATAATGCCAAGAGCACAATTTGAAAGGTTCGATGAGAACTTATTTAACCAAATAAAGACTAAGAGTTCTGTTCATAAAATGTCGCATAAAAACCTTAAGAGAAGTCCATATAAGGATTCTTTATTACAACATATTTTGAATGAATAATTATAATAACTCATTATAGTAATATGTAAACTTTTGTTAATAATACATGACAAAAAAGTTAATTATTTGGACAAGAAATACTTTATTAAAATATAATAGTGTGTAGGAGTTATGGACATGTTCAATAATCTAAAAAAATCTATTGAAAAAATCCAACGTATCAATCCAAAATCACTTTGGCTAAGTTTTGCACAATCGCAAAAAATAGCAAGACGTGATTATACGGATTTATTGACTTCTAACACTGAATTAGAATCTCTTGCCGACGAGAGAAGGCTGGAAGCGATGGTTGGCGAACAAATAAAGACTGATTTCCCTGAAATAAGTGATAAGTCTTTTGAATTATTGGTAGATGCAACTATGCATCTAATCAGAAAGAAACAGCTTCAAGCAACAGACGATATTTATTTTAAATAATCGTCGGGGAAAATTATTCCAAATGTTTTTAAGCGGGATTTATTCCCGCTTTTGATTTTTTATTATGAGTTTATTAAAAAGCATAAAAAAAAGACCTTGTTATCAAGGTCTGTCCGTTTAAATAAGAAGAGAGAGCTTTATACTTTTATAAAGTATTTCCATAAAAAAAATTTGCCTTTTTTGATATATATTTGTAATATTTCTTTACAATAATAAATTCTCTGAAACCATGTTGCAGTGCATGTTTTTAGTCATTCATACCTAACAGTAAGTAAATTAAAGATATATACAATTTATACATATATAAAAGTAATCTCTAAAAAACAATAAGAGATAATTATAGTTTTTAGAGATTACCTTTTTATTCATAGTTATTTAATAATTATTTAACTCTGACTTTCGGAACAACTGACATTCCGGGAACAATAATATATTCATCAGGATTGATTTTTTCGGTAAATACAATTTTTACAGGTATTCTTTGTACGATTTTTACAAAAGAACCGACTGCATTTTCAGGAGGAAATAAACTTGATTTAGCCCCAGAACTTCTTTGTATACTGTCAATTTTTCCTTCAAATTTATGATGAGGATACGTATCTATTTTCATAGAAACTTTCATACCGGGTTTCATGTGTTCAAGTTGAGTTTCTTTAAAATTAGCCACAACCCAAACATTGTTAGGAACAAGTGTTAATAAAGGAGAACCTGCCGCAACCATCATCCCTTTTTCTACTCTTTTTGAAGCAACAGTGCCGGATTGCGGAGCATAAACAGTTGTATATGAAAGATTTAATGATGCCATATCACGTTGTGCTTTTAATGATTTTAAATCAGCATCCGCAACACTGCTTCCGTCAGAAAATATATTTTCCTGAGCCTTTGTTTGATTTGCTTTGATTGTGTCATATTTAGTTTTTGCATTATCTAATACTTGTTTTGAAACCGCTCCTGCTTTATACAATTTTGTATATCTGTCAACATCACGTTTTGCAAGTTCTATTTCGGAATTAACCGCATCTAAATTTGCTTTAGCATTTTTCTGATCTAAAATTTTACGTTGATATGCAGCATCCGTTTGTTCAAGTCTTACTTGATAATCTCTCGGATCGATTTTACAAATCGGATCCCCCGCTTTTACCTGTTGATTATCTGTTACATAAACTTCTATTACTTCTCCGGAAATCTTTGGAGCAACGCTTACTGTTGTTGTTTCCACATAAGCATCATCCGTAGTTTCATATCTTGTCATATCATATAAGAAAAATCCTGCAACAACTGCTAGTATAATTCCTATGATTATAACTAATGTTTTCTTCTTTGATTTTTTATCATTTTCTTCCGAATTTTGTTCTTGCTTATTAGTTATTTCATCCATAATTAACCTCTATATATGTATCTCCAGTGTATCTTTCATTATTTGTCTTAACTTTTTTAATCCGTTTTTAATATAACCAATTTCTTCTATTGTCATTTTTCTTTGTACATCATCAAACATAGGTTTAATAACACTTGTTAGTCTGTTTAATGTTTCATGTCCTTTTGGTGTTACGGTAATAATATTTGCTTGTCGTTTATTTTTTGTTTGTTCTTTCTTCTCTATTAAGTCTTTAGACTCAAGAACATTTAACATTCTTCCGGTATTTGCTCTGTCTTTTAAAAGCATTTGAGCCAAATCTCTTTGATGAATTTGTCCGTTATGTAAATTTATTGTTCCTAATGCCGTTAATTCATCAAGAGTAATCTCCATTTCAAGTTTTTCTTCTAACTGTTTTGCCAGCATTTTACAACATTTTTCAGTTAATTTTACTTGATAATATAATGAATCAACAAACCCTTGTGCCAATTCTTTAGATATGTCTGTATTATGTTCCGCTAACTCTGTCATAATCTCATCACTTTTGTTAAGTTTTATGTGTTGCATTTGCAACATTATTATGTTATCATCATTACTATAAAAAAGCAATAGTATGGAGAAAAAAATGAAAAAATTTATAAGTTTGATATTATTATGCAGTTTTATGGGGTTTGAAATTGCACCTGCACAAGCGTTTTGGGGTAAAAATAATCCTGATAAAATAAAACAACAAGAACAACAAAAAGCAGATAAAGAAATTTATAAACGTGTTCAAAAACAAAAAGATACTCCATACAAAAAATTATTTGTTAAAGATAAGTATGAATATATAAATATGCCATGGTGGGAAAATTTTAATGACCCTTGTCTAACAGAATATATTAATAAAGCAATGGAACACAACTTTGATTTAAAAATGGCAACATTAACAGTTGATGAATATTATCAAAGGGTAAAAGCACAAATGGCGAATGAATTCCCGCAAATACAAGGCGGATATAATGCAGGTGTTGCAGGTGTTCCGGGATTTAACTCCCCAAATAGAAATACAGTACACGGAATGGGGATACCATTAATTGCTAATTATGAAGCAGATATTTTCTTAAAAAATCATGATAAAACAACGGCTCAGAAAAAACTGTTTCAAGCCTCAATCATTGATGAAAGAGCAACTTATATCGCAATAGTTTCTGCTGTCGGTACTGTATATTTTAATATTGTAAGATTAGATAAAACGATTTCTTTGCAGGAAGATATTGTTGCTTTGAGAAAACAAATCTACGACTTAATGACACTTAGTCATGATGAAGGAATAACATCTACAACGGATTTGATAAGAGCAAATAAATCATATATTGCAGGTCAATCAGATTTAGTAGATTTAAAACGTCAAAGAATTGAATTATTAAATCAATTAGCGGTGTTAATAGGCGAAAGTCCTGCTAATATAAACGAATTTTCAAGAACTTCATTTGACGAACTAGTATATAAATATAATATTCCTGAAAATATCGATTCCGATGTTATTACACAAAGACCTGATTATATAAAATCAGAAGTTTTGCTAAAAAAAGCAGGTATTGATGTAAGAATAGCGAAAAAAGAATTCTTACCTACAATAAGTATTTCCGGATTGGCACTGTTTAATTCCAGACACTTAGGAAGCATCTTTACAACAAAGAATATGCTATGGGCTGTCGGCGGCGGAGCAATGCTTCCAATATTCACAGGCGGTGCAAGAATTGCTAATCTGAAAATAAATAAAGTCAGAATGGAAAAGGCTTTAAGAAATTATCAAAAAACAAATCTTGTTGCTATCCAAGAAATAAATGATGCTCTATATTCTGCAAGATTAGATAATCAAAAATTAGAACAAAATAAAGAACATTTGAAACTGGAAACTCAGGATTTCAGTTTGACTGAACAAAGATTTGAACAAGGTGTTATTTCAAAACTTGACTTATGTCAAATGAAAGAAAATTTATTAACTATAGAAAAATTAGTTTCTTCTAATACGCTGGATTGTATGATTGATTCTATAAACTTATACAAAGCAACAGGAACAAAATATTAATTTTTTAAATCCTTGACAATTTTTAAAATTTCATTTTTAAACATATCATAATCAGAATTATTATAAACTATATAATCCCACTCTGTAATATCATCAAGTCCGATTTCTGTAATATCGTCTTCGCCGACAAGTTCACCTCTTGCGGCTCTGACTTCTCTGTCTGCTTCTATGCGAATTGTAATTGCTCCTGCTTTTTTAAATATTTCATATTCATGCGGAACTCTTACATCCGTAACAATAATATTACCGTCAGATTGAATAATTTTTTCAAGCCAATAATCAGGCGATTGACTTCTGCCCCAATTCCCCAGTTCTATTAATCCTGCTCTATACTTTGATTTATCAGACTCAATTTCTTCATAAGTAAGGTTATGTTGTCTGCCATATTCTAATTTAATAATATCTCCCATTGCACATCTGTGATAATCCGGCATTTTATCTAGCATTATTTTGCCTGCGGTATCTTTACCGGAATATTGTTTTCCTGAAAATATTATTATATTATCTGCCATACTTTCTCCTTTTTATTATCTTAGCATGGTTTTTTATGCATACAATATTAGATTTCACTAAAATCTTAAATCCAATAAACACAAGGCTTTTAGGAATAGAATACTCCTATAGTATTGTTTATTATACATAATATCCTACTTTTCAATGATTTTATTTAACAAAACCACTGGTAACATAACAGTATACTCCTTAAAAAAAAACGACGATACACATATCCCTAATCAACAGCTATGTACTAACATAGCTTTTTTTTATGACTTTTTAAGTCAAAAAAAAAGCCTTTCGCAAGGAAGGCTAAATCTAGAATTAGGAAGGGAATTAGGGTATATAGGTTAAAATAAATTTGTTTATCGTGTTTAAGTTTTTTACTCTCTCAATATTGCTTACATATATATAAAGTATATACTGTACCTTCGATTTCAGAGTGCGTTATTTTTGTTACAAAACTTAATATGTGGTTTAAAAAGTAGCACTATAATTGAGTTTTATAAAAAACCACCTGTTGAATAGGTGGTTTTTCTTCATAATAAAATAGTTATTTTTACTAATTTCTTTCAGTTTCTTGTTGAAGTCTGTCACAAGGACTCATATTATTAGAACCACAGTTGCATTGCGGTTTTTGGGTTTGACAGCACGAATTTTTCTTTTTACAAGGATTTTCTTTTTTAGTACAAGAAGAAGAACATCTGTCTTTTTGACAACCGCAGGAAACCTGTCTTTCACATTTAGGACAAGTATTCCAATTTGCAGGGTTTAAATTTCTCCAACAAAAAGCATTTGCTGTTAGAGTAGTTGTTGATAATGCAGCGATTAAAGTTGCAGTTAATAATGTTTTTTTCATAATTTCTCCTTTTTAAATTGATTTTCAATATCGTTTACACAAATACATGTTATGTAAGACCAAAGAAAAAACTATAACCCAACAGGGTATCTTGTTTAACAATATAAAAAACGACATAAAAAAAAGCCGTCTTTTGTAAGAGCGGCTACTAGACTTGGGGAGGAGGTATGAAAAGCATTTGCTTTTCATATTATTATTAACGGCATAATTTGAAAAAAGATAACAAAATTGTTTTAAATCTCATCTAAAAAGTTGAGATAAATGCATGATAAAGATTATTTTTTCGATATAATATTGACTATGACTATCATCAATCACATTGTTCAATTGTTTTATAAATCTTTGGATTTTATATATAAGAAAAAATGTTATTTTTGTAACTCAAGCAGAGAGTGTGTAAGAATGTGTTCAAAATGTTATGACGAACTTCAACACACTGATATAAGAATAAACAGAGTATTAAATCAAAAACCTGTATACAGTGCAGGTGTATATGAAAAAAATCTTCAAAAGATGATTAGAGGGATAAAATATCACAGACAAAAAGAACTCGGGTTTTATATGGCAAAATTCATGTATGAATATTTTTCTCAGGTAATAGCCGAAGAAAACTTGCCTAAAGATTATCAGGTTGTACCTGTTCCGCTGCATCCTAAACGAAAAAGAAAAAGAGGGTACAATCACATGGAAATAGTCGCAAAAGAATTTTGTGAACTGAGCGGATTTGAACTCAACACTGATTTGATAAAACGTGTAAAATCAACAAAACCTCAATATAAACTTTCATTTTCCGAAAAGATGAAAAATATGGAGAATGCGTTTAAAGCAGAGAAAAATCAGGACAAAAACAAACCCGTATTAATAATAGATGATATTTGCACCTCAGGAGCAACATTTACTTCAATGATAACAGAATTACAAAATAACGGAATAACAGATATATATTGCCTTTCAGCATCATCTCCGGAGTAAAAAAAATATATATCGAATTTGTAAAATTTTGTTCAAATCCTTTACATGACCTGTGTTTATGCTATGATAATAAGAAATAGGGGAAAAGGAGAAAGATTTTGGCTCAACAAAATATGTTTGAAGACGGTAAAATCGTACCGGTAAATATAAGAGAAGAAATGAAAAGATGTTATATCGACTATGCGATGTCCGTAATAGTCGGTCGTGCATTACCTGATGTACGTGACGGTTTGAAACCGGTACACAGAAGAATCTTGTTTGCAATGAACGAACTTGGAATGACACCTGATAAACCATTCAAGAAGTGTGCCCGTATCGTTGGGGAAGTATTAGGTAAATACCACCCGCACGGCGATAGTTCTGTATATGATGCACTTGTACGTTTAGCACAAGATTTTAACACAAGATATCTGGTTGTTGACGGACACGGTAACTTTGGTTCTGTTGACGGTGACGGTGCGGCTGCTATGCGTTATACAGAAGCACGTATGCATAAAATTACTCAATCTATGCTTGCAGATATAGATTGCGAAACTGTTGACTTTACTCCTAACTTTGACGGTTCATTACAAGAACCTTCTGTCCTTCCTGTCAGATTACCTATGCTATTATTAAACGGAGTATCAGGTATCGCAGTAGGTATGGCAACAAATATTCCGCCACACAATTTGTCAGAAGTAGTTGACGGTACAATCGCTCTTATCGATAATCCTCAAATTACTGTAGAAGGATTAATGGAACATATAAAAGGTCCTGACTTCCCTACCGCAGCAACAATTATAGGATTAAACGATATTAAACAGGCTTACGAAACAGGCAGAGGTTCTATTAAGATGTCTGCTGTTGCGACGATTGAAGAAATTGCCGGCGGAAACGGTCGTCAATCCAGAACCGCTATTATTGTTACAGAAATCCCTTACCAAGTTAACAAAGCACAACTTATTGAAAAAATTGCTGACTTGGTTAAAGAAGGAAGAATTAACGGTATTTCTGACTTGAGAGATGAATCAGATCGCTCTGGAATGAGAATCGTTATTGAACTTAAACGTGATGCTAATCCGGATGTTGTTAAAAACAATTTGTTCAAATATACTCAATTGTCAACAACATTTGGGGTTAATATGGTTACGTTATGCGGTCAACAACCTCGTTTGATGAACCTGTATGAAGTGTTAAATGCTTTCGTTGAACACAGAGTTGAAATAGTTACAAGAAGAACTATTTTCTACCTCAAAAAAGCAAAAATGAGAGCACATATTTTAGCAGGATTATTAATTGCTCTCGGTTCTTTGGATGAAGTTATTGAACTTATCAAAAAATCAAAAACAACTGATGATGCAAGAGTCGGTTTAATGACAAAATTCGGACTTGATATTGATCAGGCTAATGCAATCTTAGAAATGCAATTAAGAAGATTAACAGGTTTAGAACAAGATAAAATCAAGAACGAATATGAAGAATTACAAAAGAAAATTGCAGAATATGAAGCAATTCTTGCAGACAGACAAAAAGTATTAAATATCATCAAGGCAGAATTACTTGAAGATAAGGAAAAATACGGTGATGACAGAAAGACACAAATCTTACCGGAACAAGGCGAAGTCACAATAGAAGATTTAACACCAAATACACCTATGGCAGTGTTTATTACCCGTCAAGGATATTTGAAACGTATAAGTCTTGATACATTTGAAAGACAAAACCGTGCAACTCGTGGTAAGAGCGGAATGAAAACAAAAGATGATGACGATATTGCACATTTCTTCACGGCAATGATGCATGATAAGGTATTATTCTTCTCATCTAAGGGTGTTGTATATAGTCTTAACGTATATGATTTCCCTGAAGGCGGACGTCAAGCAAAAGGATTGCCGATTGTTAATGTTCTTCCGATAGGTCAAGACGAATCAATTACTGCAGTTGTTCCTGTAAGTAATTTTGATCCAAACATTAACTTAATTATGTTAACTCAACAAGGTTCAATCAAAAGGATTGAATTAAGTAATTTTGCAAATATCAGAAGAAACGGTATCATTGCAATATCACTTGTTGAAGGTGATAGTTTGAATTGGGTTAAACTTGCAAATCCAAATGATGAAATAATCATTGGTACATCTTGCGGTATGGCAATCAGATTCCCTATATCTGATTTAAGACCGTTAGGACGTAGTGCCAGAGGGGTTACAGCAATGAAGTTACGTTCAGGCGATAAACTCATCGGGTGTGATATTGTTCCGAGCAACTATGATGCGGACTTACTCGTAGTTACATCTGACGGTTTCGGAAAACGTACAAAATTGTCTGAATTTAGAAGCCAAAACAGAGGTGGTATCGGTTTGATTGCTGCTAAATTCAAATCTAGTACATCAAGACTCGTTGCTTTAACAATTGTTGAAGAAGATGATGAAGTCATGATGGTAACAGCAAACGGTATTGTTACAAGATTAAAAGCAAATTCAATCTCTCAACAAGGCAGACCTGCTACAGGTGTTAGAGCACAAAACCTTGTTGATAATGACAGTGTTGTGTCTGTAGAAAAAATCGTTAATCCTTCTAAAGGTCATGAAGGCGACGATATCGAAGAAAATTCTGAACTTGAAACAACAAATGTTGAACAAGGAAAGATTGAATTGACTTCTGATTCTGAAATATCTGAAGAATAATAATTATAACAACATATTAAAATGCGACTTCCGAATAGAAGTCGCATTTTTTTAACTAAAAAAGAGGACTGTATATTGTAGCAGTCCTCTTTATATATAAATCTTGAATCTTTATTCTTCTTCAATCAATTTATCGAGTTCTTCTTCTTCCTCGTCTTCTTCTTCTTTTTTAATTTCTTCAACTACCATTTTTGCCATTTCAACTGCTATAGCACTACGTGTTTCAGGAGGACAATTTTGCAACATACTGATTGCTGTTCTTAAAGTTTCATCAAGATCATACCAACGGTTTCGTTTTTGAGTTGCTAAATCAATTTCTGTAGCATTAATAATATCGCTGACTTCTTCATATTTTGAATCCTCAATATTATGTTCGGTAATAATCTTAATTAGATTAAGTGCAATTTTAATTTGTGTATCATCGCCTGATTCTTCAAGAGTTTGCATAGCAGATGATAAAACGGGGTCCTGATCATACCAACGTCTGGATGCTCCTGTTGTAAATTCTTCCTTCACTTTTTCTCCCTCCATAGATATAGAGTCATGACTTTGTAAGTCAATTATACAATAGGTTAAAACATTTGTAAATGAAAAGATTTATTATTACTATATTTTATTATTTTTATGTGTTAAAAAGAATTATTACAATAAACAAAAGTCGTTAAATATAGTGAATATGTCGGGTTGAAACCCGACAATAACTTTTAATCTCATTTAATGTCAGGCGGTGCCTGACTACAGACTATTTGCTCAAATGTGTCTGCACGAAACAGAGATAATCTTAAGCATTGAGAAGTTAGGTTAATAACATTTAATCCTTGTTATAATCATCTGGTACAGTAGTTGTTTTATAAGTTTTTATATCTTGAATGATTTTAAAATTTCTTTTTCATATTATTGTAAAAAAATCCCTCCCTTTTTAAGGGAGGGATTTTCTTTTTATGTTTATTATATTTTGGTATTATTTAATATAATATCTGCTTTCTTTAATTCTGGTGTTATATTTCCTTTTGTAGAAGATTTGTTTGAACTGCCTTTACCAAGTTGCCATTGGAACCCTGCTTGCAATCCAACACCGGTTCTTCCGACATTTCGAAGTACTACTTGTAAGAAACCATTAAACCTATCGCCAAATCTTTTATTGAAACCTAAGCCATATTGAATGTAGCCTCTATCCATATGAACATTTGGCAAATCAACATTTCCTGCACGACCGCCCGTAGATTGATTTACATTATACATATATTGTATTGTGCAATATATGCTAAAAGTTTCTTTTTCCCACATTATGTTTACACCCGGTGCAATATTTATACCATGCAGCATCCCTGACATCATGCCCATTTGACCAAAATCAGAATGCCAGTTTTCTTTACCAAAGAAGTTATATGCAACTAAGAAATTAGGTTGTACTGACCAATCTTTAGCAAATCTCCAGTTATATGCTGTTTTAATAGCACCACCACCAAAGTATCCTAAAGTGTCATCACTACCTCTTGGAGTGTTCATATTATTGTTATATACTCCACCGTATGCCAATGCACCTATGATAAAGTTATTTTTATACCAAGTTCCCATAAAGCCTAATTGTCCACCATTTTGGTATGCTCCATAACCTTTCCAATATTGGTGTGCACCATTGTAAGCAATATATGCAGTCGGCATAAATTGCCATCCATGTTTAAGTTCTTTTAGTCCCAAATCTGCACCAATTATTGTCCCATAACCATTGTTACCGATTTTCCCAACATTCATTTGAAGATTTTCAAATGTTCCATACATTTTTATCTACAAACCACCATCTTTTCTGGAATATTGATATGGAGGAAATATATCACTTGATGATGCTATACGATTTGGATTGGATACGATATAATTATTACCCTTAAATCCTTGATCAATCATTGTATGGCTGAATAATATATCATCAATCATTAATTGATTTTGATATTGAGCGATTTTTGATACTTGACCTCTAAATACACCAGGATTGTATCTGTTCAAATCTAAAGTATATTTACCACCACCCTTACTATGTAATCCATACCAACCGATTGGAGTGAATACTTCTTTATCGGTTGCTGTGAAATTGATTGTTCCTGTTTCAACAGATCCTTTAAATAATTTATCAAGGTTATAGTGTCTTTCAATTGGGGCATCGTAACCGTAAAGGTCTCCATTAAGAGCCCAATTTGAAACATGTAATACTCCATTAGTTCCGTTAGCAGCTTTAATTTTTGTACTATCAGAACCAAATGAATCATATTTATAGTTTGAGCTGCTTCTTGCATAAATATCAATCATAAAGTCAGCTTTATTATCGCCGCTTGTATCACCTACAACAAAGTCATTTGCTACTGCATAATTTTCATAACCACGGTTTATACCGTTAATCAAACCTGCACTAGTCAAGTTATTAATAGAAAATGCATTTGAAAGTGAATTAAATGTTGAATTTGTATCAACCGTTAAATCGCCTCTGCTGATTAGTGAAGAATCAGTCATTGACAATTTGGTATTTGTCAAAGTCAAAACTCCGCCTTTTTGTTCATAATATGGTAAAACTCCGCCATCTGTTGTTGAAGATTTACCTGTTTTTATTGTTAAATCCTTCATTTCAAGAGAACCGGCTATCATTTTTACATCGCCTGCATATGTGTCTGTTGCATTGTCAATTATTGCAGATGCTGTATCTGAAATATTCATTGTACTTGCTTTATCTACCGTTAATGTAACTTCTTTAGCAATTATACCGTTATTAGATAAATTCAATACACTTGCAGTTGAACCATCGCCGACTGTTACAGAACCATTGGCAAAATTTGTATCTGTTAGTGTTGTGAATGTAGTATTTTCACCTGTTACACTGAATGCATTTGAA
>CACXGY010000075.1 GCA_902767275.1 uncultured bacterium
GCTTTATCACAAAGTGATTTTGCCTCAACATATTTTTCATCACACATTTTGTCTTTTGCTTTAGCCAGATAATCAAATTCGTTCATTTTTGCTCCTTTATTAACACACGTCGCACCTTATTATAAACGACAATTTTACATTTTATAAGGTATTTTTGTCGTTATATATTTTCGTATTTTCATTGTAATTCACCACTATGACATATATGGACATAGTTGAGGTAAATACATTAATTATATGCCTCACCATCCTGCATTCATGGCTTCTTCTGCATCTTCCCAACCCAAACCATATTCATCCATTGTCATCTGAATATACCGGACCGTTTCCGGAGATTCATTGTTATATCTGACCTCACAAGTATTTCTTACATTAAGTATGCTTGATTGGTTAAATATTTCTTTCAACTTGTAGGACATGTCGTGTTGGTAATCTTTAGGGACTTGCTCCAGAGTTTTTGTGGCGACAAGAGTATCCATAATTAATCTTTCTCCTGCGTCATTAGTATAACTTCCTGTTGCTTCAACTATTGTGCAATTTCCTAGAACATCAAATACTTTTTGCTTTGCCTGTTCTTTTGAATAGTGGTATGATTTTGTATCTTTATCCATCAAGCCGATATAAAACTCTATCTTTGAGGTATAGTTTGGTCTTGGAGCCATCATCATATTTGATGCAGCGTTTCTGTACCGTTTTGCCTTTTCGGGATCAAAATTTTCAAAGAATTTATCGTAAAAATTCAGCATAAAGTCAGATACGATTTCTGCCAAATTATTTGATAACCCGAATTTATTTCTCAATACGCAGTTTACATAGTAGTTTCTCAAACTTTTTTCTTCTTGTTGTTCCATAGTTGTTCTCCTTTTTTATTTAGTACCACAACCTATAAGAGCAACAAAAAAGAAACCCATAGCGATAGGTTTCCTGAAATCCACCTATCATTCAAGCTTTAGCACCATTGAGTATTATATTTACCCCGGTTGCTGTGTAGTCATCGGGCTTGTCCCTCGTACACTCTTTATAGGTATGTTTTATATTAGCACAAATTTTAAAAATTTGTCTATATATTTATAATAAATCATTACTATGTCATATATGGACATAGTTGAGGTAAAATGGTATATTATAAGAGTAATAGATTTTAGGAGAAATTTTTATGGGCAGAGGCGATGATATAAAAAAGATTTTGAACCTTGCAATGAACATGAGAACGAGCGTTCAGGGGTATTCAATACAGGATATAAAAGACGAATGTAATGTTTCTCTGAGAACAGCCAATCGTATCAAAAATATTATTGATGACGTTTTCGAAGTTGAGGAAGTGCCTAATTATACGACTAAAGTTAAAAAATGGAGATTAAAACGTGGAACATTAGACAGAATTGTTGCCTTTACTGCAGACGAAATTGCCACGCTTGAGGACTGCCAGACTTATATGAAGTCGCAAAATTTTACGAACAGATGTGATCTGCTTCCTGAGATTATAAAAAAGATGAAATTCACAACTTTATCCAATTCTGTGGAAAAAGATGCCGAAGCACTTTTGGAATACCACGGGTTTGCGGTTCATCAGGCTCCTAAAATCAAACTGGATACTGAAGTTATAGAAAAGATCTCTTATGCTATGCTGGCAGAAAAATATATAACCTTCCGTTATAAAAACAAAAAAGGCGAAGAAAAACTAAGAAAAGTTGCACCATATGCAATTATTTACAGTGAATATACCTATCTTGTTGCTAAAGGTGACGAGGATACGTTCTGCAAACATTTTCTTTTGTACAAAATGCAAAATGTCAGAGTAACCGATGAGTATTACGAAAAGGATGAGAATTTCGATTTGCAGGAGCATTTATCCAAAGCTTTTGGTGCTTTTCAGGATTTAGAACCAATGAAAATAAAACTGTTATTTTCCGCAAACGTTCGTGAAGCCATAGAAAACTATAATATTCATCCAAACCAGAAACTTGAACTTAACCCTGACGGAACAACAACTGTAACATTTGAAGCCGGCGGTGCATATGAAATTTGCTGGTTCCTTTTCCGCTGGGGAAAAGATGTCCAAATACTCGAGCCGCAGGAACTGAAGGACACATATAAAAAATTATTAAATGAAGTTATAGAAAAATATTAAATACATTAAATGCAAATATAAACAAACACTACTGTGTCCATATTTGGCATAGTAGTGTTTTATGTTGTAGATGCGAGAAAAGTTGAATATACAAGGAGTAAAAACTATGGACTGGTTAGATTTTTTCTTTGGTATGTACATTGGCGCTGAAATTTGTGAAGCAGAATACGAGGAAGAACTCCGAAATCGTTATTATAATGATTTTGATGAAGATGCTTTTGAACAATATTTGTTCGAACGGAAACTCATTAATCGTATTCAACATTAAAAGATGTATTATTTATCTAATCAAAGGATAAAGATATAATTTAAAACTTAATTTAACGGCATTTGAACACTTTTAAAACGATTTTTAAAATTTAACATTATTTTCTATATTAATAAAGAATGCATTTAATTTATCAGAATCATTGCGTAAATGTTTTATTACTGGTGAAAGATTATAACATTCTTCTATTTCCGGCTGATTTGAAACAAAATAATCTATAATAACTGCCATATTATAAATATTCTCTGCCAATTTACCTAATTGTTCAAATTCTTTAGGGGGAATATTTTGGTATACTTTTCTCATATAACCTCCTTTTACACACAACATAGCGTAAAAGAAGAATAAAAGCAGAAAAATTTTACATTAAAACACAATAGGATTTTATAGTAACCCCATTTTCCTAGAACATTTTTTGTGATAGAATTAATACATTAAACATACACAAACTAGGGGTTAAGGCATGTTAAGATTTAGAAATCCCGGTACTCAGTTCTCAACGCAAGTACAAGTATTGAAGTTATTATATAAGACATTAGGTGCAGAATCTCAATTTACCTTGGATGATATGGCGCTAATTATTGCACAAGAAAAGTTAATGACGGCATATGGTTATTCTGGTATTACCGCATTGCAACTATGTAAAACAGGTGACAAGAGTAGAAACTCAGCATACAATAATGCTAAAATGTATGCTGAAGTATTTAGAATGTTAGGATGGGTAACTCCTGCAGGAGACACATCTTATCCTTTAGTATTTACGTATATTGCAAGTCATATTGCTGAGTCAGAATATGATTGCCATAAATTATACGAGCAGTGCGTTTTAGGGATAAACAATCCAACAGAATTAACAGATAATATGTCATATAATGAAAATGTGAGATTGTTTAAATGTATATTACAGGCTTTGATAGATTTAGGTAGTTTAAATAATAGAGAACTTTGTATTGGACCTATGAGTGTTAACGATATTAGTGTTAATGACTACACCAATATGATTAATCATATAAACAATATCCGTGCCAAAGACATTTTGTTACAAGAATTTGATAAATTATCACAAAATTTAAGAATGGCGCAAAATTCGATTATAAATTGTACTAGAATGCCAAAGGCATTACTAAAAGCTTGTGGATATATTGAAGATAAAACTAGTAGAAAATTTAAAATTACTCAATATGGAATTGATACATATAACAAAATTAAAGTTATGAAAGATTTACGTTTAAAGGAATTTAATTCTTACAACGAAGATATACAATTATCATTAATCAGATTAGGAATTTATTCAATGTTGCAAAGAGCCGGATATGATTTATCAGATGTTAAAGATGTAATAGTGGCAGACAATAAAAAATGTGAGTATATTCTAAAAGGAAGAGACCTTTTATTTTCTCCATATCAAACAATTAAACGAACACTAATAGAAAAAGCTTTAGGAGTCGAATACGGAACGAAATTATATAGTGAGGAACGACCAAATACATTTACACAAAAACAAAAAAAGGAAATGAAAAAGCATATTAAATCATTAAACCTCAATGTTAATTCAAATATTGATGAAAAAATTCTTTATGAGAAAGATGTACAAAACTTTTATGAAAGGGTTATCAATTTAAAAAAGAAATTCGTTGTTAATAAAAAGGTTATTGAGCATTTATTCACAGAATACCGTGATTCCGATCTTAATTCTTTTTATCCCTTAGTAGTTGTTGTTCTAAAAATCTTGGGGTTTAATAACGTGTTTTCCAGACAAGGAGATAATGGTGCGAGGTGGGATGCTATTATCATTGATGAAGAAAAAAGTATTCCTATAGAAATGAAATCTCCTAAAGAAGTTTCGCATATTTCAATAAAAGCAATTCAACAAGCCTTAGAAAATAAAATAATTTTACTTTCTCGTAAAACTTATATTACAGATAAAAAAACTACTTCATTGGCTATTGGATATTATTTACCAAATGAACGAGCCGAAGTAAATGCATTAATTTCAGATATAAAAAATACTTACGGTTACAACATTGGTGTTATTGATTTAAAATCACTACTCTCAATAGCAGTAAGTATCATAATAGATGGAAAAACATTTGACAAAAAATATTTTTACGAGTTGGAGGGATTGGCTAATGCAAATATTTAGTGAACAAAAAATTCGTAATAAAATTTCAGTTCTAAAACAAATTCCTGTTAATATCGAATACATACCAAACAAAAAGAGTGTTGCATATTTTAAAGATGGTACAGAATGTTCATTATCTTGTTTAAATTGCAAAAACTCTTTATGTATGAAGTATTTAGAATCAGAAATATCATTCGAAGAAGTTCCAACATTTTCATTGGATACTAATAATAATGTATGTCCTGTAAATGCGATAAAATGGAATTCAGAGACAGAGAGTCCTGAAATTGACCAAGATAAATGTATAAAATGTGGACTTTGTATAAAAAGATGTCCAGTAGGTGCGATATACTGTGATGATAGTGTGAAAATTAATACAGAAAAATCTTCAATGCAAGAAATCGTATTGTCGGATGATACAAAAGAACTAATGCAAAAAAAACAAATAGAAGAAATACTTTCTATTCCTAAAAGAGGAACATTATTTATTGAAACAGAATATTTATTAAATGAAATATACGAAAAAATTTCTAATATTAGACATGAAGTTCATAATATAATCGTTCGCAATATATTACTAGGTCTTGACTGTTCTTGTGCTATTCGCAGGATTGGCGATGTTTATACAAGAATGGATGCCATATATAAATCAGGAGATAACAGTATTGGTGCAATGGAAATTGAATTTGGAAGAGATACACTAGATGCTTCTAGAGGAATATTAGATGATATTGCTGTCTTAAATACCAGATATAATATTTCAAAAGAACAGAATAATCCTTTAGTTGTTTGTTTACAATTACCAAATGCAAGGCAAGGTTATTGGCAAGTTGTTAAAGATATTAAAGTTGTTGAAGGCATAAAAATAAATACAATTTCAGTTGGAGCATTGCTTATTTTATTATGGAATAATAAAAATTTAGATATTAGTACAAATTCTTTTTATGCTGATTTTGACAATATGAGTATAAAAAAATATGTAGAAAATATTATTGAACGTAAAATTGAACTTTTAGATGATAATATTGGTATATTTGCACCTGTAAAATGATAAGTTTTGCATAATTTTGACAAGTGTTGAAAAACAATAAGTTTAATGGTAAACTTACTCTTATAAAGGAGTATGGATTTATGATTACGGAAAAATTAGTGAGTACCAAAGAAGCAGCAGAAGTACTTGGAGTTAGTAATTCTACGATTTATAGAATGATTGAACAGGGGTTATTGGAACCATCAAAAACACCCGGTGGACAGAGAAGGTTTAGTATTTCAGTATTGGAGGATTTTAAAGAAAATAGTAAATTAATCACTGCTCCTCAAAATCCATCAAAACTTAAAATTAATAATTATGAAATTGAGGAAGAACAAATTCCTAATAAAATAATTGATCCAGAGCAAAGAATACAAAAAGGTGTAGATAAAAGAAATACACTTAATGATTTGAATGGTTCACAATGGTTACCAGAAACAAAAAGCTTCTTTTATCAAAAAGGACTTGGTTCAAAACATCCACATGCACAAATTGAACGCCAACATCCTGCTCCATACTCATTTCAAGATGTCGAGCATTTAATTACTTTCTTTACAAAAAAAGGTATGAGCGTATTAGATCCTTTTGGAGGAGTTGGCTCTACTGCGAAAGCTTGTGAAATAGAAGATAGAATTTGTACAAGTATTGAATTACAAGATAAGTGGCATCAATTAGCAATAGAAAGATTGGAAACTGAAGTTGCTGTTGGTTCATCAAAACATCATAAATTCCTTTGTGGAGATTCAAGAGAAATTTTAAAAGAATTCAAAAACTCTTCTTTTGATTTTATGATAACAAGTCCGCCATATTGGTCAATATTAAATAAAAAAGCGGATTATAAAGTTAAAAAAGAAAGATTAGCAAATAATTTGGCAACA
>CACXGY010000076.1 GCA_902767275.1 uncultured bacterium
AAATGGTGCCGCAACTCGGAATTGAACCAAGGACACAGGGATTTTCAGTCCCTTGCTCTACCAACTGAGCTATTGCGGCACACATTATTTGTTTTTTTTATTAAATTTTCATTGGCTCAGTTGTTACATCAATAAAGCCCGTAAAACTATTCTACAATATCAAAATTTATAGTCAATATTTATTTTACAAATATTTTTATCTATAGACTTCTTTGATATGCGGATAATTTTATACAAACATATCAGACAACTTTGTTATGAAATCAGGATTTTCCTTATATGCTTCTTTTTCCAGTATATTTTGTCTGTAAGAAGACCAAGGGTTATAGGCTTGAATGAAGGAGTTAGCAGGGGTATATTCCAGCATTGCTTTATAATATTCGTCTGCTTTTGCTTCTTCCTGTGGCGATAAAGCCTCTTTCTTATCAATGACTGCTTGATAATGTTTAGCATCAATAACAATAGGAATGTCGTTCAGCCCTGCGTTAGGATTGTTCATAAGCGTATTTATTGCTGATACATAATCTTTCAGGCTTACTTCTGCCCCACCGCCTGCGAATCTGATTCGTTTATCGTTATATTTATCAGGATTTTTGCTTATTTCCGTGTTCATTTGGGCAAACATCTCTTTTGAATCAGGAACTTTTTCCAGCAGTTTTTTAGTTTTATTCATCTCTGCAAAATTGATTTTTCTAATCCCGTCTTTTGTGCGTGCAACTGTTTCATATTGTCGTGCATGCACCAATTCATGTTTTAATAGTTTATCAATGGTTCTTCCTAAGATAGGATCATTAATAACATTTTTATTAACCTGAATTTTGCCTGATACAGGATTTTGAGCAGCATAAGCATAGCCTTTGCAGAACATATTGTCTGCTAAAACTGCATTTGTATCCGTGTTAATCTGATTGAATTTTTGTTTTATTTTATTATAATTTTGTTCTGTCTTCGAGTTTAAGTAAAAATTAATTGCAATGGATGCTGCAGTGCCTATTGCTGTCGCCGCAAGAATTTTTCCTGCTAATTTAGGCAAGAGTTTTTTATACTGTTCTTTAGAGAGTGTTTGTTTTGCATTACGAATATTAAACCCTTCTTTTATTCCATATAAAAGAGTTACATATAGCGGAATTGTGCCGGTTAGTGTAAAAGAGCCCTCTGTTTCTTTCTTTTCCAGTTTTTCTGTTGCCTGAATATATTCATCAGTCAAAGACGGTTTATTATTCTCGTTTTGAGGACTTTTTTCCTCTGAACTTTTAAAGTTCGGAAAATGATTTAGTTTTGATGTATGCAAATTAACACTAACCCTATTTATATAAAATCATGTTGTAAAAACAAAATTGCCCGAATGTAACAAATTGGTAAAATATATAAATCAAATATTATTTATATCGGAATAATCAGTTTGTTTGTGCTAACATGAAGATATATAAGTTTAAAAGGAGAAATAATTGTGAAACTTAGTCGTAAACTGTATTTCAGCAGTTCGGTGTGTGTGGGAGGGGGTAGCCACCTTATAAATTTACTTCACAGTAGATTTATTGTTTATTGCATGATTGGATGCACCGGGGCGTTTCTTGATTTTATTCTCTATACGTTTTTAGTTAATTTTTTGCATATAAATTATCTATTATCAAACTGTTTTTCTGTAAGTATTGGTATAACAAATAATTTTTTTCTTAATGCTTTTTTTAATTTTAAAGTAACAGACGGATTAATAAAAAGATTTTTTTCTTTTTATTTTGTCGGGATAATCGGTTTAATAATAAGCGAAATTTTATTATATATTTTAGTTGACATAAGTTCAATCAATACAATAATTGCAAAAGTAATAACGATTTTTGTTATTACTTTGATTCAATTTTTTATGAATAAAATAATCACATTTAAAAAATCAAAATAGGAAAATAATAATGGATAAATTAGCGATAGTAATGCCTGTATATAATGAAGAAGGTGCAATAGAAAATGTTATAAATATTTGGTGCAGTGAATTGGATAAATATGAAATAGAATATACAATTTTTGCATATAATGACGGCTCAAAAGACAAAACCTCAGAAATACTTCACGAATTAGAAATACAATATCCACGATTAAAATGTATAGATAAAAAGAATTCGGGACATGGTTCAACTATTCTTCAAGGATACAGGGATGCTTCGGAAAATTACGATTGGATATTTCAAATTGACTCAGATAATGAAATGGGTGCAGAAGGGTTTTATTCTTTATGGAGAAAAAGAAATGAATATGATTATTTAGTCGGAATTAGGGATAATCGTATTCAGCAACTCCCGAGAAAAATAATCAGTATTATTTCAAGATTAACAATAAAACTATTTTATGGGTTAAACGGTCCTTATGATGTAAACAGTCCGTATAGATTGATGAAAAGTGAAGTATTTAAGAATTTATATTCAAAGATACCATCAGATACATTCGCACCAAATGTAATAATTTCAGGATTTGTTGCAAACAAAAAACTGAAATTTTATGAAACACCTGTTACTTGCAAGTTGAGAACTACAGGAGAAGTTTCAATAAAAAAATGGAAACTGTTAAAAGCCGCTATAAAATCGTTTAAACAAACAATCTGTTTTGCACATAATCTTAAGAGTATATAATTATTATGAAAAATATTGTTAAAAAAATATCCTACAGTAATCTGTTAATTGGTATTTGTTTTGTAATTTGTCTTATTAGTTTTATATTTAATCCCTTAGATCATGATTTGAGAGTAATGCTTGCAAGTGCAAATCAGGTACAATATTTTGATGGGAATTGGCTTAGCGGAGTTTATAATTGTTGGGAAATAAAAGGTGTATTCAACAGGTTATTTATATTTGTTTTATACAAAATCGCAAATCAATTCATTCCTTATGCATCAATGTTCTATTATGAAATAATTATAAATACTATTTTTGCCGTATTCACAATAGTAATAACATCAATATCTGTTAAACTTGTAACAAATAAATTTTTGTTAAAGCCTATATTATTGTTGTGTTGTGCTTATTTTGCAACAATCATACATATTCATATTCAACCTGAGATGATTAGTACTCTTATTTTAGTTTTAGCAAGTTCGTTATTTATAAACTCAAAAATAAACCCAAATCATAAAAAACTTAAACAGTTTTTTGTAGGAATACTTATCGGAAGTATTTTTTTCTTCAAAAGTATTTGTGTATTAATGGCTTTTTCTTTCGGAGCGGGAATGTTGCTTCTTGCAAAATCCGGAAATAAGAAAATTTCGATAAATGAGATTTTAACAATAATTTGGGGCAGTATTTTTATTTTTTTATTTGGGAATGCAACTATATTTTTGTTTAATCCGTCAGAATTTGTAAAAATAATGAATGCCGCAGTTTATGAACCAACACTTATTAGCGGTGCAAAAAGAAATCCTTTGTTTCTTAAATATTTATATAATAATTGTTTTCAAATTCCGATTATTTTTTTGGGATTTATTACCGCAATAAATAACATGATAACAACTATAAAAAAACATCAAAAATATGAAACTTTATTGAGAATTATTTTATGGAGTATTCCTACGATTGCTATAATATTACAAAATGTTTATTTCAATTATCATTACGCATTATATATATTTCCTACCATACTGGAAATTTATATTTATAAAGACAAATTTATTGAACTTATCAAAACAAAATGTCTTAAATATGAAAACTTGTTTTTCCTATTTTTTATAGGTTTATTCTATACATTGGTTAAAATAAATGTTTTAAAACTAAATTATACACTTACAAATAACATTTTAAAGATATACTTTATTGTAATAATCATTACTGCTATTTTGGGGATTAATAATAAACTTAAATCTTATCTTTATATTAAAATCCCCATTGTCTTGGTAACAGGAATATATTTGAGTTATGTGTCTGTTTTTTCAGATAATTTCTATACCTATATAAATTTAATTAATAAAATGTATTCATATAATTCAGATATCTTATCTAAAATTAATATACCCAAGAATGAGGAAATATTATATTTAGATAACGGAATATCAACATATTTTATCGGGAACAAAAGTTATCTTGATGAGCATTATCCACTCTGTGTACAGAGAATAAAAGAAGGTTCTGACTTCCAAAACAAAAAGTTTTATACTAATGCAATGCAAAAACTACTTAACTATGACGGAGAATATATAATCTTGCATGAAATCTGGTTTTTTAAAAATAATAAAAATCCTTTACTTCAAGAAAAAATTAATAACGAATATAGAAAACTTGAAGAAATCATTACAATAAATTGTAAACACACTATTTTTAAAAAACAAACAAAAAAATCCTTCAGACGTGTTGCAATATATAAAAGAATAAAATAATATTAAAAAATCAGTAATTATTTATTTTTTAATCTCTTTTTCTTTTTTAATATCAACAAAACAATTAACAATATTAAAAGTAAGACTAGGGAACAAGTCAAAATGACAATGTTTTGAATGTTTATAACAATGAACTCTGCGTGAATAGAATTTTTACCTCCAATAGAAAGTAACCAAGTTGCACTTTGGTTATTATTATAAACATTATTCGCATTTGACTCAAGGATTTTTACAGGCAAATTCAACGTAAATTTATATTCGGACAAAGTTACCATTTCATTATTAACATCACTAAACATTCCGTCTACATCAACATTGACCGTCAAATCATAATATTTAAACAAAAAATAATCGACAGAATTATCAATCAAATGAAAATACTTATTACTTGAATCATAACAAGAACTCAAATCAAAATATCCTATTTTTCCGGTTTTATCAATATGATTGCTACCTTTAACCCCAAAGTAATCCATTTCTTTTACAGGGGAAAGATTTCCAAATCCTTTTTCGCTTAAAGTTTTCGTGAATCCGTCTTTTATTTCTTTTTCAAAAATAAGCATATTATCACTTGATAAAAATTGAATAGAATGATCCATTGAGCCGTCTTGATTTATAGTTAATTCCTCATTAATTTTCAAATCAACACAACCGGTTAAAAATACAGTGCAAAATACTAATAAAAATATTGAAACTAATTTTTTCATTTTATGTCCCCGCTAATGCTTGTAACACAACTATCACAATTGCAATAGGTGCAATAAGAATAAATTTAAAGAAACTTCCGACACCTTTTATAAACTTTTTAAACCCACCCTCTCCGGAAGGAGTTTTACTTTTTTCATTCTTTGATTTTACAGAACTCTTTGTGTTAGATACAGATGTCAACTCACGACACGCTTTCGGTGCTACAGACATCAACATTGATGTTTTATCAATCGGAACAAAGTTCGAATTAATCTCTGAAAAATCAGGATATTGAGGAATAAAATTTTTATCGTATAACTGAGTATCCAACACAACTGATGAATAATCTCGACAATCAGTACAAATTGTATTCACATAATCTCCCACTTCTTTATTTTTAAACCGAACAGCATACATCAAATAATCCCCGCTACGATTGTAATTTGCATTATTTAACCATACTTCCAGTTTTAAGTTTTTAATTTGTTCATCTTTAACTTTTTTCCAATCAGATGCCATAACAGAACCTGAAAATATTAAAAAGATTAAAACAAATACGAGTATCTTATTCATTAATAATAGTATCCATTAATTTTATTCATCATTCTCACACAACTGTTATATCCGTCAGAATCACGTTGTGATTTATACATTCCTTTTGCTTTTGCATATATGGGATATGCCGCTTTTTTATTTCCTTGATTATAAGTACAAGCCGCTATATTATAAACTGCTGCCGCACTTTTTTTATTCAATGCGGAGTATTTTTTATAGTCACTCATTGCTAATGCCCATTGTTTTCTGCCGAAATAAATGCTTGCCCTATTCCAATATGCATCACTATAATTTTTATTCAAACCAATACACTTTGTATAATCAGCAATAGCAGCACTAATGTCATTCATCCTTTCTGAAGCATAAGCACGTCTAAAGTATACCTCCGCACTTTTCTTCACATTTAATGCTCTTGTGTAATAATCACTGGCATCGAACCATCTTGAACGGTTATAATACAAATTCCCGATATGTCTGTATACATCGAATTTCGAGTATCCGTAATTTACTGCTTTGTTATAGTAATATATTGCTGATTCAAGGTCATTATTATCATATTGAGCATCACCTTTATTAATATACATAAATGCAATATTTTTATATAAGTCATTTTTATTCGCACCGTATTTTACAGCAGTGCTATAATATTTTACCGCATCATCAACATTTTCGTTATCACATGCAATATGTCCTAAATACTCATTACTTTTTTGCATAATATATTTTGATGTGATGGAACGATCAGTACAATAATTATTTCTTAAATAATTATCCGCCCCAACACATATACGTTGCAAAAGATTTGTATAATCAGAATAGGATGCTAAATAACCGGCTATCCCGATAATATCACATAAACAGTCAATTGCTCTGTCTTTCGGCACTCCGTCTGACAATGCATTGAAGTATGAATCGATATCATATACAGAAAGTTTTGATATTAAATCATCATTTCCTAATAAAGTATGAAGTTTTGTATTGTATAACTCTGCCAATAACTGTTTTCTGTCATTAGCACTTAACGTATTATTGTCAGCCATATCTCCAATCGCATTAACAAATGGCGATACAACAACATCTGTTATAACATTTGTCGGAGAATATGCAACTCTTAATGTTTTTATATACGCAACATTTGATTGATTACTTTTTAACAAAGATATTACATTCGATGTAACACCCAAGTCACTGTGTGAACACAAATAATTTATTCCTGCAGATACATCTTTAGGATATGATTTTACTAATGTTTCAAACTCATCGTATGAACCTAATGGTTTCGATTCCCAAGAAACAAATTTCCCGTTCTTATCATACTTTATACTATTCCAATTATGCATAATTTTCGCATACCCAAGTTGATGATAAGCAAGTGCACAAGAACTTCCTGATAACGATATGTATTTATTTATATCATTAAACCCGTTAACATAATCCCCCAATAAAATCTTTGCCGAACCACGATACAAATATGCATATGCAGTATTAATTCCGGTATCTATTGATTTATTTAATTCATTAATACCTTCTTGTAACAATGTTTTATTATTCCTGCCGGCAAGTCCCAATTTTGCAATCCCGCTTATATAATCAGTGTCATTTGCGACATCACTTGTTTTTGTTTTATACGTTGACAACAACTCAGATGCTTTTTGATAATCTTTTTTAAAAACAGCCGATTTTGCCATTGTATAATAAATTTTCTGATTATTCGGATTTATCTTAATAACTTTGTTACCTACTTTTAGGGCATCTTCATACAATTCAAGACTGTTTAAAAGTTCGGCAACTTCACAAAGTTTGTTCTCATCATTAGGCAATAACGAATGAATTTTTGCAACATCACTTGCTATCATTGATTTATCCGCATTGATTTTATGATAAATATACAAACGTTTAATATAAGTATTAATATTATTCGGTTCTATTTTGACAGATTTATTTATATCTGCCAATGCCATAGGAATATTATTCAACGCAGTATATGATAACGCACGGTTAAATAAATATTGAACATTTTTAGGATTTTTCTTTATTAAATAATTATTATCCGCTATCGCTTTATCATACTGATTGCTGTTATAATATGCTCTTGAACGTCCATAATATGCAATATCAGATTGCGGATCCAAAGATATTGCTTTAGTGTAATCTCCAATGGATTTATCATAACTTGCAAGGTCAAAATAAGCATTTCCTCGATTGATATATGCTTTAGTCAGTTTTGAATCATTTTCAATTGCTTTTGTAAGATACTTAACTGCCTCATCCGCCGAGTCATTCAGAAATACACTTCCTATAATAAAATTAGCATACGAATTTTTATCATCAATTGACAGGGCTTTTTTAGCATACTCCATTGCTTTTTCATTATTGTTTTTATATCGATAAATTTCCGCCAGATATATATAAGCATCTACCCCATTCGGGTTAATTTTTATAGCATTTTCAAGGTTTTGAATTGCTTTTGAAAAATCATGTTTTTTCAAACTGTCGATTCCGTTTTTTGAAATTTCTGTTGTTATCTTTTTCTCAAAAACATCTTTATATCCGGCATCAACTAATTGTTGGTATTTTTTCATATCAGATTTTGAAACAGATATAGTTTTAGAAACCGTTTCCGAAACAGGAGATGTTGTCTTTATTTCATCAGATTTTGATGTATTAATTAACTCTGCATTATCTTGCAAAGTAGTTTTTTGTACATCAACCAATTCCCTTGCATTAGTTGATATACCTGTCATTGCAAATATAACCATTGCAGCCGCAACGTATGTTCTTAGTTTCTTTTTCATATTTCTAACTATATCTCCTATTCATCCTTCTAATAATCACTATAGTCATCAAAATTTTCGTACCTTATTCTTTTAGGTTTCCTTGATGGCATAGTAGTTTCGCCGCTTGTAGTTGAAAATTTCTCTTGTCCTGTATACTGTTTCATTGAAACAAGTGTCGAACCTTCGGACAACTGAGTTGTGTATTCTACAGGTACAACATATTTTGTATATCTGTCCCAATACCAATCTTCTCCATAATATGAGTACTCATGTGCAATACGATTATAAAACTTATTGTTATTTTCGGTTGATGACGGCAAAAATCCTGACTCGGCAGACATTACCCATATTTCACCCGAACAATTATATTTATCAATAGACTCGTCATACCCGTTCAAAGAAGGGTATTTTAAAACAATACTTACAACAGACTTTGGATCCATAGCCTTATAAATCTCATTGTTTTCTTTAAATATACTTGCGGCTATCTCTTTAACTTCTTCTGCCTCACAATTCGGTGCCTTTGGACCCATATTAACCTCAGGAAGATTATTAACAACATATATCCCGATTACTACAGCAAAAATCACAAACAATAATATGCTTACTAAAGTGAGCAATACCTTCAACCAAACACTATCTGTGTCAGTATCATTTTGATTTGAAGATACATTTGCTATTGTTTTATTATATAAATCAGTATCAGCAGTATTTTTATTAGTCACTTTTTGTCCGCATTTAGAACAAAAAACATCGTTTTTTGCTATTTCCGCCCCGCAATTTGGGCATTTAGTTTCTTTTATAAGTTTTGCTCCGCATTTGTTACAAAAAACTGCATCTAATAAACACTCATTTCCGCATTCAGGACAATATTTTATTTTTTCTGTATCATCTGTTTCTTCGAATGAATTTTCAGATAACACATTCTCATTCTCTTGTTTAGGTTCTTCTTCGACTTCGTTTTCAATATGAGTAACCGTTGAGAACTCTTGAGTTTCTTCCTTCTCAGAGGCAATTACATCAATTTCATCAGGGATAATTTCTTCTGTAACATTATTATTTTCAGAAGATATTTCATCCGAGTTTTCTTCAACAACTTCATTATTATCAGTCTTTTCAGATGAAATTTCTGTAATCTCCTCTTTTTTTTCTGAGTCACTATTTTCTTGTTCTGATTGTTCATCAATATTTTCTATAGGTTCAACTTCATTTTTCTTTTTATCTTTATCAGTATTCCTACCGAAATTCTTTACAAGATTTCGCATCTCGTCAAAAAGATCAGTCATCTTAACTCCTTATTTATAATGATTAATCGTTCTTTTATATATTACACAAAATTATGCTGTTAGACAAGGTTATATAACAACAAATCTCCTACTGTTCGAGATAAATTATTGTAAAAAATTAAAACAATAAGTAGTAGATTGCGATGTTTCGCACCAATTTATCAAACCGGTAACCACTCCTCAGTCCTTCCCTTGTCAAGGGAAGGAAATTATTTTACCCTCCTTGTGCCAGGGAGGGTCGCTATTGTTGTGATTTTGTTATTACAATAGCGGGGTGGGTGGTTTGTTTTTTA
>CACXGY010000077.1 GCA_902767275.1 uncultured bacterium
ACCACCCACCCCGCTATTGTAATAACAAAATAAAAACAATAGCGACCCTCCCTGGCACAAGGAGGGTAAGATAATTTCTTTCCCTTGTAAAAGGGAGTTATAAAAAATCTTATTGCCATATTTCCTTTAACAATCGGCAACCCTACCCTAACCCTTCCCTTGTAAATGGCAGGGAACACACATCCTTACCTTTTAAAGGGAAGGATGTAAAATTTGTATGACACACCGATTTATCAAATTATTATAAAAAATCACATGTTACAAACTATTAAATTTATTAATTTATTGTTCAAAAATCGGCAAGTTTATTTTTCAGAAACGTTATATGAACATAAGGAGAATTTATGTTAATTACATCTGCGTTTATTCCTTCATACAATAATATTCCGACAAGAAACAATAATAACTTGACTCGTCGGTATATGAATCTTGCTCAGTTAAAACAGGATACTGTTTCATTTGGAGCAACTAAAAAGGATTGCGAAGATTCTGACAGAAAATTATACGGAGTTAATCTGACTACGGCAAAAAATATTCATAATGATGCTAAAGATTCCGAAAAATATTTAAAGAACCAATTATCAAGAGTTCTCGGGGATTTAGTCAGACCTGAATCAGGCACAGGTTCTCAATCAAGACCTATCAAAGAAATTAAATACAGAATAAAACGTCCTAAATCTATTCAAGACAAATCTATCTCAAGACGTTGGAATAATACCCAAGAGATAAAAGAAAATATGACGGATATCGTCGGTGCAAGAGTTGTTATGGCTGATGCATCAACTAAAAATGTAGATAAAGTAATTGAGAGAATTACAGATGCTGTTAAAAGTAACACCCTGAGAATTTTAGAAATCGAAAATTACAGACAAGATCCTGATATAGATGATAACGGTAATATTGTAAAAACATTCGATTATGCTTCTCCTAAAGCGTTAAAAGGTTTAAAAGATGCTTGTACAAAAATGGGCTATCCGGTAAAGAAAAAAGATGAAGATCTTTTATCAGGATATATGGCTATCCATCTTCTTGTTCAACTCCCTAACGGTTATATCGGAGAAATACAAATAATGGGTTCAGATGTTGAACATTTTAAAGAAGTTGAAGATATATGTTTCAAAGTTAAAAACAATAAATCGGTTGACCCTATTTATAATCCTGTCAAAAAAATGCTTCAACCTTTAAAGGATAAAGACGATATCTATTTGCAAACGGCTTATGATGAATATACAAGACGGTCTTACCGTTATCAACGTGAAATAGAACCAAACAAATCTAAAAATCCAAAAGCACCGGAATTTCTTCATATCCCTGATGATTTAGATTATATCCCTGAAAAGTTTGATTTTAATTATATTTATGAAAAAATGCAACAATGCGAAGGTAGAAACAAGAATAAAAAGAAAAATTAAAAATTATCTAAAATAGTAAACTGATTCCCGTCTACCGGTTCGTCATAGATATTCAATCTGTTTAAAGGAACATCCTTGTTTGTTCCGTGATAATCACTTCCTCCCGTAATATAGAGGTTATAGTTTTTTGCTGTTTCTGTCAAAAGTTTTATTTCTTCATTAGAATATCTTGAATAAAAACATTCAAGTCCTTGTATCCCAAATAAAACCATTCTATCCAGTTTTTTTAAGAATTCTTCTTTGGAAGAATGAACTTCTCCTTCCCCGCCTAAAGGATGAGCCCATACTACTAATCCGCCGGCATTTTTTATAACATTTATTGCTTCCAATCCATCGAAACGAGTGTTTCCTGTCTTGCAATTATCTAAGTATTTTTTCATTGCACTAAGATTATCATCTGCAAGTCCACGCTTTACCAAAACATTTGCTATATGAGTTTTTACCACACTGTTTCTCGAATACAACCAGTCTGACTCCTCTTTTGTAAGTTCTATATTCCAAACATCTTTAAGATACTTTATTCTTGTATCTAATTTTTGACGTCTTAAATTCTTCCCTTTCTTTATCAGATTATATAAACCTTCATCGCTTGGATTAAAATTATAACCAAGCAAATGACATTTTATATCCTCCGCAAGACAAGTTAATTCAACACCTTTTATAAATTTTATATTTTTAGGTAATAATGATTCAAACTTTTCCAACCCGTCAATTGTATCGTGATCTGTCAAAGAAACGACTTCTAATCCGCTTTCAGAAACTTTTTTTGCAAGCACTTCAATCGAATCACTTCCGTCAGAACAATTACTATGTATATGTAAATTCGCTTTTAACATATATTTATCTTATTACAAAAATAAAGTTAAATTTTGTAAACATCGTATCGCAATTAATCAATTTTTAAACTTCATACGATTTAACATGCCTGTAGCAGATTACAGGTGTGTAAATATGATATATAACAATTCTTTAAACTTTACCTCAAACAAATTGTCAAAACTTAATGACAGCGAAAAAGAAATAAACAAACAAAATAATTCAATAAAAGATAATCCTCAATATGATTATCTAAAAGAGGATCACTCTTTTGAGGGTACAGCAAAAGTAATGAGAGCAGAAGATATACAAGTTCGAAAAGATTTTCTAACCGGAGCATTATTGGCATTGAGCATAATTTCTGCACCTTTTGTTTATACCGCTGCTACTGAAAATAGTGATGATATAGATTTAAATCATCATTCTCTTGTTATAACAAAAGAAGACAAAGATATTTTAGCAAAAGCGGATTCTTTAGCAAAAGGCGGAAAAAGAAATGATTATTTAGAACGACAAGAGTTTGAGAAACTATTAGATTATTCTGCCCTTGAGGGAATGTCTAAATCTTTAAGAGAAACAATTAAGATAAATGCAAGAAGTATGTTCTTACCGATAGATATGAACTCGCCAAACGCAAAAGAAGAAATCTTAAAACAGGTTAAAAATGCTCAACATTCCATTAATACAATTTCTGAAGATTTAAAAAAGAATCCTATAAAATCATACAGACAAATGTATATGGAATATGCAATGAATAATATCACAGATAAAGAAATTCTTGATAATGTTGATTTTTCTGAACTTGAACAATATCAATACGATATGACAATGGTCAGAGGATTAATAAGCATGTCCAGAGATGAAATCAGACGTAATGATGCTGATGTTGCCCAAAAACGTCAAAGAGCAATTGATGATGCTCAAGCATTTGTTGACGGTATCGTTAAAAAATATAAAACGAGAGCAACAGTTACAGGAAATTATAACGGAGATGAAGTTTTATCTAAAGGCGAATTGGCAACTTTGTTAAATCTGGAATGTTTGAAAGATTTGCCTGAGCCGGTTCAATATGGCATAGTTGCCAAAGTGCTTCAAAGTTATGAACCACGTGATTTACGTTATGCAATGGATAAACAACAAGTCGAAATCGAAAATCAAAAAGTTGAAGAAGACAGAAAAAAATCACAAGAGTTGCTAGATCAATGGGCGGCTAAAGCACATAAAGAATTTTATCATTTAACACACCCTAATGAATTAAGGGTAGAAAGACGTGATTAAAATGTATGCAAAATGGTTTAGATAAGAATTGAGAGCAAAAAAAGAGATAGTTAAAAAAACTATCTTTTTTGTCCATTTACCCAATTTATCTGTAATTTTCTATTATCTTATTTTTTCTATCAATTCATCCTCATCAGGATTCATTTGTAAGTATACATCATGATTGTACATATCATATACTGATACCGAACCGTCATTCGATTTTAAAACAATCTCAGGAACATTATCCTCATTCATATCTTGTACTTTGAAAGAACTAGGTTTGTAAGTGTTAACTTCCTCTTGCATATCTTTGATTATAGATTGAGTTTGATAATCATTATAAGTTATAGTACTTCCAATACCTAACATTGCTGCCATTACAGCCCCTGAGAGAAATCCTTTATTCCATGCATCCTTCTCTGATTCTGTCATGTTTGACTTTGGTTCTTTTGACCATGCAGGTTCGCGTTTTGAATATTCACCTTTAAACATAACCGGTTGTACTGTTAAATTCATGTTTATACTCCTTGTTTGGTTGATGTTTATTTAACATGCCTGATAAAAAATTTTTGTCAGTATGTTAATTATTCGTTACAAATACATTTCTTAAAAAATGCTATAAAAAGATTTTTCCCCATGATAAACTATTTATAAACAACTATCATGGAGTATAAAATGGTATCGAGTTCAGTAAAAAACACACCATCTGATATATCACAACTAATGCCTCAAAGTACAGAAGCAGAAGAAGCGGTTTTAGGTGCAATCCTTGTTAATCCGAGATGTTTAGATAAGGTTGTCAGCATTCTTAAACCCGAATATTTTTATAAACCTGCTCACAGATATATCTACGAAGCAATTATTCAACTGACAAATAATAATGAAGTTATTGATATTGTTTCTGTGTCAGACACATTGAATATAAATCAAAAACTGGAACTCGTAGGTGGACGTGCATATATAAATGACTTGAGTTTTAAATGTATTCAAACCGCTAACGTTGCATATTATGCAAAAATAATAGAAGAAAAAGCAATAAAACGATCACTTATTCAAGCAGGTTCTGAGATTACAACTTCAGGTTACGATTTAACACCAAGTGATGAATCATTAGAACGTGCAGAAAAATTGATATTTGATATTTCTTCAAGGAAAAATTCATCGGATTTGATGCCTATTAGTGATTTGGTATTAGAAACTTATGACAAGATTGATTACAGATACAAACACCGTGATGAAAAAACAGGTGTTGAATCAGGATTTTATGATTTAGATGATTTGACAAACGGATTTCAAAAATCCGATTTAATCATTCTCGCAGCAAGACCTGCGATGGGTAAAACAGCATTTGCCTTAAATATCGCTCAAAACGCTGCATTAAGATACAACAAAACAGTCGCAATATTTTCTCTTGAAATGTCAAAAGATCAATTAGTACAACGTTTAATGTGTTCAGAAGCCGAGGTTGATTCTCAAAGATTACGTTCAGGGAATATGCAATCAAGTGACTGGGAAAAACTTGTTCAAGCAATGGATGCTCTGTCATCAGCACCTATATATATTGATGATACAAGCGGGTGTACTCTCACAGATGTTCGTGCTAAATGCAGAAGATTGGCTATGGCTGACAAAAATTTAAGTTTGATTGTTATTGACTATCTGCAACTAATGGAATCAGGCGGACGTGAAACAGACAGAACTCAACAAATTTCACAAATATCAAGAGGTTTAAAAATTCTTGCAAAAGAATTAAATGTACCTATTATTGCACTATCACAATTATCTCGTGCAACTGAACAAAGAACTGATAAACGCCCTATGCTTTCAGATTTGAGGGATTCAGGTTCTATTGAGCAAGATGCGGATATAGTTATGTTTATTTATCGTGGTGAATATTATGCTTCAAAAGGTCAAATTGAAGGCGAAGAAGCAGAAGAATTGGCTAAAAATAAAGGCGAAGCCGAGATTATTATTGCAAAACAAAGAAGCGGACCTGTCGGTACCGTGAATTTAATCTTCCAAAATAATATTACTAAGTTTAAAAATAAAATTAAAACTACTACTGAATTTTAGTATTCTTTCCCACAAGAAATTATATTAATTGATTTTACCTTATTTTACTATCAAAATGTTACTTTTCTAATCAGTTTTTTAACCGATTATTTCATTAAGTTTTGTAACAATATATATATAATATATACAAATTAATCAATTTTTTTATTTGGGAATACTTTACATGTGTATACAGAGTATAAAGAGAAGAAACGACACGAGGAAACCCAAAACATTGGGACGAGGACTAAAGAAAAAGATAAAAGTTTCTTTCTACACACACTACACTTCACAAATTTTCAGAGCCATTTGGCTCTTTTTTTTTTTTTTAAAATTGTTTTATATTTCTTAACAGATATAGCAAATTTAATATTCAGGGGAATTAATATATACACGGGAAAAAGGAAAAAAATAGGAGAAAAAATATGAATTTAAGTATCAACAATAATCCAAATAACAAACCTTCATTTGGTATGTCACTTCTAATAGACGAATCAGCACATAAAATTATAAAAGAACAAACATCTCGTATGTCAAAAAAAGCGTATCAAAAATTCTGGAATAAAATTAATACGGTAAAAGAAAATTTAGCAGAAATGCCTGAAAATGTGATTATAAGGAAAGCAGATCGCAGAAATGTACTCGCAGCAGAAGTTGTTGATTCGAATGCAGACACAGCAATTAAGAATTATGTAACTGCACAAGGACTTATTCATAGAAACGGAAGTTTAAGATTTTTAAAACGAGCAGAAAACAGAGCATTAAGATTATCTGCATCAAACGAAAACCTAAAAGGATTTGAAGAAGCAGAAGAAAGACATTATTTCCCTGGCGGAAGAATGGAAATCGGGAATTCTTTTGATGAAGTTTAATAAAAATTAATCACAAATTAAAAAATTGTAATTAGGTGTGTCACGAACAATGATGCACCTAATTTTTGTATATTAAATACAAAAATTTTCTTTCTTTGAAAATATCAACAAGAAGTAAGACTCCCCTTGTCAAAGGGCAGGGAACATGACATCCTTCCCTTGACAAGGGAAGGACTGAGGATGGGTTACGATAATATTTGTTCAGTATAGATATCAGATTTGTGAATAATTTCGAACAATCAATGTTGAGGGTGCAGCCTAAACATCATTCCCGAAGGG
>CACXGY010000078.1 GCA_902767275.1 uncultured bacterium
CCCTTCATTATTAACAACAGGTTGCGGAGTCGGATTATTGTTCACGACAGGTTGTGTGTTTGGAACTGTCGGCTGTTGAACATTATTTATCCCTTCGTTGTTCACAACAGGTTGCGGAGTCGGATTATTGTTTACAACAGGTTGTGTGTTTGGAACTGTCGGCGGAGTATTATTAACCCCTTCATTATTAACAACAGGTTGCGGAGTTGGATTATTGTTCACTACAGGTTGTGTGTTTGGAACAGTCGGCTGTTGAACATTATTAACTCCTTCATTATTAACAACAGGTTGCGGAGTTGAATTATTGTTCACTACAGGTTGTGTGTTTGGAACTGTCGGTGGAGTATTATTTACCCCTTGTGGCTGAATTTGTATTTGTTCGTTATTACTAACTTGATTATTTACCCCTTCGTTGTTCAGAACTGTTATCTCCGGATTAGTTACCTGATTATTTGAAACGATAACATTATGATTAATAGCACCCCTAACAGGATTCTGTGGTTGATTTTGCACATTATTATTTACGTTATACTGTTCAAGTATTGCTTGTTTGCGATTATTTTCACGTTGAAGCACATCTTGGAATCCGTCATTATTACTATTTAAGTTGTTTTTTGCATTATCGTTGTTATTATTAGAATTTTTATTTTGACCGTCAGGATTTGTCTTATCTGTTTGTTTTAAATCGGGTTTTTGAGTGTCAGGCTCGGGGAAAGGCTGCATCATAACGTTATGTACATCTTTCGCTAATGCAGGATTTTGCAATTGTATCAATAACTCCGGCAATGTAGAAGGAAGATTCATTATCTTTTTTACATAAGCAGAACGCTCCATGCTTGCAAGATAATTCATCTTTAATTGCTTAGGAGAAAGCATTTCTTCCCGCATCTCTTTCATCAATCTCTCGGATTGGCTGCTCAAATTAGTCAATGATGGCTTTGAATCAGGTTGAGGTTCATTCTGAACAACTTCTGATTCAGGGGCATTGACATTTTGTGCAAGGTTTTTAATCTGTTGATTTGTTAGCCTGTCTATTCTTATTTTTCGTAAATATAACGGATCCATATATTTATTATTACTATAATTCCCAATTAATGCAACAAATTATCAAAATTTTCGTCTTAATGAATAAGAAGTTTTTTTATGTGTGAAAAGGATTATAAAAAGAGGGGAAGCAAATGGGGAAAAATGCGGAATGTGAATGGTTTATTGAAGAAGAACCAAAAACTTTTAATTGTATATCTTTTGAAGATGATATTTTACAAATGTATTTAAAAGATGTCGGAAGAACAAAAATGATTACAAGAAATGAAGAACTAAGGCTTGGGAAAAATATTTTAGAGGGTAATTTAACAGAAAAACAAAATGCAATAAAAAAATTAGTTCAATCAAATTTAAGACTTGTAATAAGCATTGCAAAACACTACATCGGAAATGGTATTTTATTTATGGATTTGGTGCAAGAAGGAGCGTTGGGTTTATTAAAGGCAGCAGAAAAGTTTGACTACCGAAAGAATTTTAAATTCTCAACTTATGCTACTTGGTGGATTAGACAAACAATTTCAAGGGCGATTGCAAATAATTCCCGAGCGATAAGGATACCTGTACACATGATTGACAAAATAAAACTTTATAAAAAAATGTATACTAAATTATCGTTAGACTTGGGCAGAGAGCCGACAGATGAGGAAATAGCAAAGAAAATGAGGTTAACTGATAAAAAAATTTCTGCAATAAAAAAAGCAATTCTTAATGAACCTATTAGTTTGGAAACACCGGTAACAGATGACTTAATGCTTGCGGATTTTATTGAGGACACTTCATATAATTCTCCGGAATCAGTTGTTGAATGTGATTGCATGTCTGATGATATTTGTGAACTGTTTAACTCATTAGATAACAGAGAAAAGAAAATTATTGCCCACAGATTTGAAATAAACAATTGTAAATATATGACTCTTGAACAACTCGGAAGTGAAATGGGGTTCTCAAAAGAAAGAATAAGACAATTAGAATCAAAAGCACTTCAAAAACTCAGAACACAAGAAAATATTTTACATTATAAGGATTATATAGCATAAGATAAATTAAAAGCACAATCAAAAAGATTGTGCTTTTTTTTTAATAATTTAGTCAGTTAAAAAAAAGGGGTTGAAAATTTTAATCAACCCCAAAGTATCAACCAACAATCTCTTTTACCTCTGCAGCCAAACCTTTGTTATCAAGTTTAATGCTTGGCCCCATAGTTGTTGTAATATATACAGACTTAACAAAAGTACCTTTAGCAGAAGAAGGTTTAGCCTTTATAATTGCATCTGCTAATGTAGCAAAGTTCTTTGTTAAATCATCTGCACTAAATTGAACTTTACCAACAGGACAGTGAATCATACCTTGCTTGTCAGCACGGAATTCAACTTTACCTGCTTTTGCAGCCTTAACTGCACCTGCAACATCTAATGTAACAGTACCTGTTTTAGGGTTTGGCATTAAACCTTTAGGTCCTAATACTCTACCTAATTTACCAAGCATACCCATACAATCAGGTGTTGCAATC
>CACXGY010000079.1 GCA_902767275.1 uncultured bacterium
ATATAAATATTGGTGAATATGATTCACAATCTACATTTAATATCAATGATATTGAGGCTGGAATCAAAGATAAAAAGCGCACTGACATGGCTGCAACTTTTGCATTTGCACTTCTTCCTGCTTTTGCAGTAACAACGATATTTTTGTCTGCAATAAATAAAGCACCAAATAAAGTTCAAGAAGCAGTTAAACCTCTAACTGAAAAAGCTGATACGTTTGCTGCTAAAGTAAAACCTATTATAGAAGACACAGTAAAAGTAATAAAACCGATTAAGAAATAGTTATGAGAAGTGATAATATAAAAAAAGGAATAGCAAGAGCACCGCACAGAAGTTTACTCTATGCAACAGGCGTTAGTCCAAAGGTCATTGACAGACCATTTATTGGTATAGCAAGTTCTTTTACGGATATTGTTCCGGGACACATTGGAATGCGTGATTTAGAACGCCAAATAGAAAAGGGGATTCACTCTGCAGGCGGTCAAGCATTTATCTTCGGAGTACCGGTTGTGTGTGACGGAATAGCAATGGGACATAACGGAATGAGATATTCTTTACCTTCAAGAGAACTTATCTCCGATTGCGTTGAAACAATGGCAAATGCTCATCAACTCGATGGACTTGTGCTTCTTACCAATTGTGATAAGGTTACTCCTGCAATGCTTATTGCTGCAGCAAGATTAAATATTCCATCTGTCATTGTAACAGCAGGACCTATGCTTGACGGAGAATGCAAATGCAATAAACTGACAATGATTAAAGGGACTTTTGAAGGTGTCGGAAGGTATCGTTCCGGAGAAATAACAGACGAAGAATTATCAGAATTAGAACTGAGTTCTTGTCCGAGTGCAGGCTCTTGTCAGGGAATGTACACTGCAAACACTATGGCTTCTTTAACAGAGGTTATTGGTATGAGTTTACCAAAATGTGCAACTGCATCAGCAGTATCTTCCGAAAAAAGAAGAATTGCATTTGAAAGCGGAATGAGAGCAGTTGAACTCGTCAAGGAAGGTATAAATCCTTTAAATATTATAACAAGAGATAGTTTACGCAATGCTATTATTGCCGACTATGCACTCGGCGGTTCAACGAACTCTGTTCTTCACCTGCTTGCGATTGCAAATACAGCAGGAATTGACTTGACACTTAATGATTTTGAAGAACTTTCTTCAAAAATAAAACAGACTGTTAAACTTGATCCGTCAGCAAACCCTACAATGACTGATTTTCATAATGCAGGCGGGATTCAGGCATTGTTAAAAACCTTATATGGGAACATACCTGAATTTAAAGACACCTTAAGTATTTCAGGTAAAAAAGTTTCTGAACTTGTACAAAATGTATGGATTGATAATAGTTTAATACACGCAGTCGATAAACCTGTTACAACCCAACCCGGACTTGGAATCTTACACGGAAACATTGCTCCTGACGGGGCTGTTATTAAAATTTCGGGTGTCGATGAAAGATGTTACTATTTTAGAGGAAAAGCAAGAGTTTTTGATTGTGAAGAAGATTCCATGAAAACACTTGAAAATGATGAAATTAAAGAAGGTGATGTTCTTGTTATACGTTACGAAGGGCCTGCCGGTTCACCGGGGATGAGAGAAATGCTTGCACCTACATCATTACTCGTAGGGAAAGGGCTTGGAACGAAAGCCGCACTAATAACAGACGGAAGATTTTCCGGCGGCACAAGAGGAATATGTGTTGGTCATATCTGTCCCGAAGCCGTAAATGGTGGCATCATTGCGTTGATTAAAGATGGGGATACTATTGAAATTGATATTCCAAACAGAAAACTTAATGTTTTAGTATCGGATGAAGAACTTGAAATTAGACGCAAAAACTTTACACCTAAAAAACCTGCAATAAATAGCGGTTATTTGGCAAAATATTCCAAACTTGTTCAAGATGCAAGTCATGGAGCAATCATTTAGTATGTATAAATTTGTCTTTAAACTTTGCGGGATAATATGCCTACTTTTTGTACTGATTATTCACAACAATTTCAATTCAACTTATGCACGCACACGACAAAAGGCTATCAATATAAAAGTCAGTAAATATGACTCTTATCCTAAAACTGTATTTGCATACAAAACATATATTCTTAAAAATTCAACCTATTCAGACGATATTCATTCGTATAAAAATGAATACTTTCTAAAAAATGAATCTCCGTCTAATTGGACTGAAAAATTAGTTATACAAAATTTTATTCAAATAAAAAATCCAATAGAATATGCAGAAGAAAAAATCAAGCAAAATAACGGGAAAATTATATATACGAGAAAATTTCATTATGCAATTTATTCAAACATGCCGGTAAGAAAAACAAATGGAAAACGAACACTTGTTCAAATTCTTACAAAGGCAGAAATGAATCCAAAAGCACCTGGTATACAAGTTTTTGAGTATTATAAAAAATATCCGTACACAACAAAAAGAGATATAAAACTAGCGAACGACTCATCAAAATTAGTCTATGAAAAATATATCCACCAAATACTACAATACAAAATACCGCAAGTAATAAATAAAAGAATCAAAATAAATTAAAGACCCTCAGACATATAAGTCTAAGGGTCAAAATCTATCAGCATAATTAAATCATACTAAGAAAAATATCTCTTAAGCAAGCCATCGAAGCCTTTACCGTGTCTTGCTACGTCTTTAGCTATTTCATGAACGGTATCATGAATTGCATCAAAACCTTTTTCTTTAGCACGTCTTGCAATTGCTAATTTACCTTCGCAAGCACCTTGTTCTGCTTCTGCTCTAAGTTCAAGATTTTTCTTAGTTGAATCAGTAACAACTTCTCCTAACAATTCAGCGAATTTTGCAGCGTGTTCTGCTTCTTCAAAAGCATATCTCTTATATGCTTCTGCAATTTCAGGATAACCTTCTCTTTCAGCAACTCTTGACATTGCAAGATACATACCTACTTCTGTACATTCCCCGTTAAAGTTTGCTCTTAAACCTTCCATTATTTCTGCATCATCAACAACGCCGTCGCCCACTTTATGTTCACAAGCATAAACCTTTTCTCCGCCGATTTCCACTTTTGTAAAAGTTTTTGCTCCGCAAACAGGACATACTTCCGGTTGAGTATCAGACTCTGTTGACCAACCACAAACTGTACATACAAATTTTGCCATTTTTAATTTCCTTTCCTATACTATAATGCCATTTTATATAATTTAACCTATTACAGGCGGATTAAAGACTCTTGTTCCCAAATCTTTATCCAATAATAATAGTGCTTTTTTATCATCTCCGATTAATTTTAACGTTTGAAGAACTCCGCCAACGCTTGCTTCTTCTTCAACTTGTTCTTTTAAATACCAATTTAAGAATGATAAAGCGGCTCTATCTTTAACTTCATCTGCTACATCCATCAACGCATTTATTCTTGATGTAACAAATTCTTCATGTTTCAATACTTGTTCAAAAATCTCTAAAGGAGTTGAGCCCTCTACTACAGGTTTATCAATAGCACCCAGTTCGACTTTTCCTCCACGTTCATGAACATAATCGTACATTCCCATACCATGAGCACGTTCTTCTTGTACCTGTATATCGAACCAATTTACAAAACCTTTTAAGTTCTTTTCTTCAAAATATGTTTTCATTGCCAAATATAAATATGCAGAATAAAACTCTTTATTTATTTGGTCGTTAAACGCTTGTTCTAATTTACTACTTATCATAACGAACTCCCTTCTTATATTTAAACACATATCTGAAACTAAATTATATCCCGATTGATAAGATTTTTCAATAGTATATTAAGAACAACTACTACAACAATTACTATTATCAAACAACTCTTTATTCTTTACACAATGAGTACATTTCTCTTTCATACAACCATTATCAGTATAATATTTATAACTGTTAACCCACTTTGGCTCTTTACAAGAACATTTTTCCATAAAAGTTAAAAATTTGACAAATTTATCTAAAACCTCATCAGTCATAGAGTACTCAATTGCATTTGCGTTAATCTCAATTTGTTCTTTTGATACAATCAACACTTTCTCTAAAAATTTTGAAATAGTATCATGCCTGTATAATTTTTGTTCTATTTTTTCTATACCTTTATTTGTTATAGTAATAATCCCGTATGGAACATAGTTTATAAACCCTCTTGATGCAAGAGTTTTTATCGCTTCAGACGTAGCAGGGCCTCCTATTTTTAAATAGTTTGAAACATCTTTTACTCTTGCCGCTTTGTTTATTTTTATAATTTCATATACAGCCAATAAATATTTTTCTAAACTTTCTGTCAAAGTCGAATTTGCTTTTACCACAATATTTTTACCCCTACCGAAAAATGTTAAGACAACACTAATAATATCACAAAAATTATGGTATTATATATCTTATGAAAAAGATATTATGTTTTGGAGATAGCAATACATACGGATATATTCCGGGGTCGGGAGAAAGATATGATAAGGACACCCGATGGAGCGGGATATTACAAACTCTTTTGCCTGACTACGAAATAATTGAAGGCGGATGTAACAACAGAAACGGTTTTATTGATAGTGACGGTGGTAATAATCTGACAGGATATAAAATTCTGCCGGAATACTTAAATTCTAATCCTGACATTGTTATATTATCAATCGGAATAAATGATTTACAAAAGTTTTATAATCCTGATATAGAACTAATTAAACAAGGATTGCTTAAAATGAGCAAACAAATCATAAGTACAGGTGCAAAACTAATTATTGTTTCTACTCCAATTCTCAGTGAAAATATTTTAAACGGATTTTTTTCTTTTCAATTTAACGAGGTATCAATAAAGAAATCAAAACTTCTTCCTCAAATATATAAAACAATATCAGAAGAAACGAATTCTGTTTATATTGACATCAATAAATTTGTAAAAGTTTCAGAAATAGACGGACTTCATTTTTCCAAAGAAAGTCATAAAATAATTGCAAATAAAATTTTTGAAATAATTAAGAATTTATAATCCTTGATTTATATTCATCAAAACTTACATGTGTACTTAAGTGTTTATCCACAAAAGTATTTGTTTTATTTTTAGATGAATTATTCTGTTTTTTCTTTGTGATAAATATATTCAACATAGGAAGCAATACTCCCAGTGCAACTGTTGAATATAAAAGACCTGCGGTTTGTGCCACATTAATCTTCCACATGTTTTTCTTTGCGAACTCTGTACCTTTTGATGCTATTTCATTATGAGATTTTAAAGACACCTCATTTAGCCAATGTTTAACACCTTTCCCGGATTTAGACTCATTGAATAAAACATTCCTTTTTCTGTCAAGCAAATTCCCAACCCCTTTAGCAGCAAATCCCCCTAACACAAGCCAATTTAAGAATCCTAAATAATCTCTTGTTGCGGTTTCTCTCAACTCATCTTTATTATCTGATGCCATAAATCTACCTATTAATGTTGATGCATATACCGTTTTTATTGCATTACCGCTTGTCACAGGGCCTGTAAATTCTAATTTTTTAATAAAGTCACGTCCTGATTTTACCTTCATTACGCCCAAAGCCATTGCGGCCATTCCCGCACTTGCCAGCAATTTTTCGCCAAAGAATTTTAAACTTTTGTCATTTGTCGATACTTTTTTATCTACTTTATTTTTATAGTCTGTATCTCCGACAAAACCTTTTGTTCCCGTTCTTTTTTCGGTTATTTTTCGATTTATGTATTGATTTGTTAACCCTAATCCGGATGCAACAGATAATGCCCCAATCGCTTTAATCTTGTTTATTTTAAGAATTTTTGATATTGCTTTGGTTGAATCAACCTTTTTATTCGTAAAAACATCTTTTCCTATATCAACTGTATCTCTTAATAAATTAGGAATGTTTGTACTTAGTTTTTTCTTGTTAACATCAACATCTACACTATTTACATTTAATGCATTTACCACTCTGGAACTTATTATTTTTAATAAATTCTTTGAATCTTTTTCCGAAATATCTTTGTTTTCAATTATTTCAGATAACGTATGAGAGATAGACTCTTTCGATTTTAATCTGTCATATATATTACTATATTTTTTATCATCCCATTTTATATTTTTCCATCTATCTTCATCAACCCATTGGACATTTTCCCAATCAATATTTTTATATTGACGCTTAATTTTTCCATCATGACCGGATACTCCGCCCAGCACATTATTAACAAAATTCTCAGAATTACTACCGTCAACTGACCAAGCCTCACTCAAAACATCTACACTATCTTTTGTAAACCAAGATTTAGTATTTATTAGAGTTTCCGGCTGAATTAATTTATTTGCAATTTTTGCAATACCTTTTGCTAAATAACTTGCTGATAAGCAAACAATCAAAGTTCCTGTAAATTCACGAAAGAAGGTTTCCGCTCCTGCGTATTTGTTGCGTTTTTTAGTATCAACATAAGTTCTCGGCGTTACCATTGCAAATAAATCTATTCCAACTGCATTTGCCATAGGATTTGTATCTAAAGTCCTTAATGATGACGTTATGACTCCGTCTAATACACCTTTATGTGCAGGACTGTAATTTTTATTATTAGTTGTTGAATATTCTTGTATTCTCATATTTTTCCCCATTCTGAAACATAAAAAACTAAACTGAATTTGGCTTTCAGAATTTTCATCAATCAAATTTACACAACAAAAAAACCGTAAGCCGCTATTTTAAGCAGTTACAGCAACAACAATATGTATTTGTGAAAATTTGTCTAATCATTTAATATTACCTTTACAGTATAATAAAACTCAAAAAAAAATATTTGTCAACCGTTAACATGTCTAATTTTAAGATATATATACATGTTTAGGTATACCATAAAAATTTTATATAAATAAATTAAACATATACCATAATATTTATTATGTACACACATACTTTTTACCTTTAGTAATCGGCAACCCCTCCGGCTTTGTAATCACAAAACTACAACAAAGCCGACTCCCCTTGTCAAAGGGAGTTATAATCATTTCCTTCCCTTGACAAGGGAAGGACTGAGGATGGGTTACTGATTCAATTAATCTGTGCAAAACATCACAATCTATCACTGCTGTTTTAAAAATATTATTGTACATAATAAATCTTATAGGTATATATTAAATAGAAATATTAATAAAAAATAAT
>CACXGY010000080.1 GCA_902767275.1 uncultured bacterium
AAACCACTCTCGAATGAGCGGTTTGGAATTTTTTGTGTAATTCCTCGTGTGTAGAAGGTTAGTGTGTGTAGGTTGTGTGTATGAAAGGTTTGTTAAATCTTATTTAATGCTTACATTTATATAAAGATTTTTTGTATATACAAATTGCATAACTTATATATATTTGTTACAAATCTTCATATCAAATTTACTCTTTAGATTTTCATCAAATAAAGATATATATAACATTTAGAGATTTTTTGAATCATGTTACGAAGTATTGCAAAATTAACAAAAATTAAGTTTTAACTAGCAAAATTTGTAAAAAAAATGTTTTTATATCAATAGGTGCCCCGCTATGGAACTATTTTTAAATAAATTTTTATCGAATATTCCGGTAAGAAAAACTGCATACCACCAGACTGCAGGTTATTCTTATGCAACGACACTTCAAAGTCCTGATAAAGATACTTTTGTGAAAGGGGCAGAACCGTGTTTTACAGGAAAGAGAGGGTCAGGATCTACAAAAAAAGGCGACGTTTTAAAAGAATTAAATAATATTACCTGTCCATACAGCGGTGTTAAAATGATTCCAAGTAAAACTATGGACAGAATTGAAAACAAACTTTCAAAATGCAACACTATTCAAGAACGAATGGAAATTCTTGAAATGTATAAATCCAGTATGCAAAAACTTGAAAAACAAATGTTTTCTATATTTAAAGGTTATGAAATAACTTATCCTGACGGGTCATTAAATGAATGTTTACTTCAACTGTATCCTGATGCTCTTGCAGAATTAAAAATTGAACAACTTAAAGTTCTTGACAGTGTTGATAAAATTTCAAATAAAATGGATGCAAAAACAGCACTTGAGGTAAGAAAAATTACTACCGAAGCAAGAGGTAAAATAATCCATGATGATCCATATGTTCACGAAAGGAACCCTAAGGCAAGAACAGAAGATCATATATTCAAACGTAAAGATTTACTATTAAATTTAAAAGAAGCAACAAGCGAAAAAATACCGGAAGCACTATTTAATGAAATGTGGGATGCAGCATCAAAACTGCCAAAATCATCCACTAATCTCAATGCATTTATTGTAAAATACGCAGACAGAAGTCCGAATGAAATTGCAGCAAGACTATTAAGACCATCTGTTGCATCTATAGAACATATTCGACCTGCAAATCCTGATTCGGAAGAAATTGAAGCGGGAGAAAACGAACTCTGGAACTTTATGTTGACATCAAGAGATTGGAACTCCGGCAGAGGAAATACACCATTACCTGAATTCGTAAAATCACATCCTTCCGTACCAAAATATTCACAACGATATATAGATGATATTATAAAATCTATACACAAAGATATACTACAGGATTGTGATTGGTATCCTTTCGTTATAAAAGAAAAATTATTCAATGAATCACAAGGATTAATTGATGTTAATCTTAATAAATACAGAAAAACAGAAGAAGAAGCATTCGCAAATGCAAAACCGGAAGTCATTAATGTATACAATGACTTGCTAGAAAAAAATGCCGACATACGCAAGGCATAACGGCATCTTTTAATTATTAAAAAAAATATTTAAACTGTTTCTTCTTTTTGCTTATTGATAAGGTCTTGAATTTTACCAATTATTTCATCGCCTTTTTCTTGCATATCTGAAACAATAGAATCCGCTTTTTCTTGAATATCACGGACTGTTTTTTCTGTTTTACCGGCAACATCTTTTGCCATTGTCCCTAACTTTTCACGTGTTTCTTCGCCTGATTGAGGTGCTAATAACACTCCTGCAATTGCTCCGATTGCAGCACCAATTGCAACACCTGCAAAAAATCTTCCTACTGACATATTATTTCTCCTTTACTTTTATTTCATTTTATTTATAGGTATAGTTTTTTTTAATTAGCCACCTGTTTTTATTTAGATTATTTTTTCTGAAGCATTCCTTTGACAGCGGAATAAACACTCTTAAAAGTTTCTTTCAAGACATAACCTGATACAACAGATGCTTTCGAAATCGTTTTAATAACAATCTTTGATATTTTATTATAAGTTTCCGTAAATTTACCGACTTTTTTATCTGTAGATTGAACCAATTTATTTATTGTTGCTGCAGACTCACCAACATTTTTCAAAATTGGTTCAAGTTCAGTATGAACAATTTTCGCTGATTTATTTAGACTAACCGTTAATCTTGATAAATCAAACAATAATTTAACAACAAAAATTCCAACAACAATAAGAAATCCTGCACTTGTCCATGCTAAAAAAGTCAAACCTTGAGTTAATTGTGTATCCATTATTATTCCTTTTTTATATCAATGTATTATACGTTATATGCAGAACTTTCTAATTCTTTTGCTTTTTGCATCTTTTTCGATTTCAACATGTTATTGAATTTTTTATATTGACGCTCTAACTTATATCGTAAAAGGTCTAAAGATTCAAACGCTCTTTTTCTGGCATCTTGAATTGCAGGGGAATGTTTTTCGGCAAAATCACAAACTGTGACTTTTAATTTATCTCTTGATTCTTCACCTGACTTTGGAGCAAGAAGTACGCCGGCAATTATACCGCCTACAACGCCTGTAATTAGTCCTAAACCAAAACCTATTGATGTCTTTTTACTCATGAAATCACCTCTTTTATTGTGTGTTTAATTATATCATATTTTATACTTTTAACAAGTCCTTCGCAACTCCTACACCTATTTTTAAACCCATTAGCATCTTTTTATACTTTGGTTTGAAAAACAATAAGATTATGCTCTGAAGGACTTCATTTATAGTTCTTATAATCATATTACGCTTTTTTCTTTCCATTTTTATGAGCAATTTGGGATATATCTCATTCAAACCCGAAGTTATATCTTTTATTGCAAACATACGCCATTTTAATCTTGCCCGACTTTTTTCAATATTATCTGTCGCAAGCAGTACGGATTTATCTGCCTTTATCAGGAAGGTTAATATGTTAACTAATATTACCAACTGTGCTATAAAAACTATAACTATTAAAAAAATCATTTCTATTATTTCTTATTTTGTACTATTATAAATAGTATATTGTATTTTCTTCTTAAAGAAAATACGCAGGGAGTATTATTTTTTATGAATTTTATAATTAAATTAATCAGATTTTATATATTACTGGTAATTGCCAGATTAATTAAAATTGCCATAAATATGAGAGGGCAATCTTCCGGAACGTCATTTATCGGAATGATAATGTTAAAAATTTCTCCTAATTTTTTGAGATATACATCGAATTATATAAAGAAAGAGCAAATAGCAGTAACCGGAACAAACGGGAAAACCACCACTGCCGGAATGCTTTCACACATATTGGAATATCAAGGCAACAAAGTTATACATAATGAGAAAGGTGCTAATATGCTATCAGGGATAGCAAATACAATGGCTCTTTCTATCTATCCGTTCAAAAGGTTCGATTATTCAGTGTTAGAATCTGATGAAGCATATTTATCTAAACTATATGATTTTATAGAAACTGATTACTTAATTGTCACAAATTTATTTCGTGACCAATTAGACAGATATGGGGAACTCAATACTACTGCAAAAAAAATTCAGGAAGCGATTGATAAAAACCCTGATTTAAAACTTATTCTGAACGCAGACGATCCAATCGTTGTTAATTTTAAAACAAAAGATGATATAAAACCTGTTTTTTTCGGGTTTGATTCAATTACATTCATGAATAAGAATATTGAATCGAAAGCCCCAATGGAATTATTTAACTGTACAAAATGCGGAAACGTTTTAAAATATACAAAAAGATTTTATGCACAACAAGGACACTATTACTGCGATTGCGGATACAAAAGACCGGAATGTGACTACACAGCAAATGCAAAAATATACAAAGATTATTCAATCTTGAACATTACTCACGGAGATAAAGAATTTGAATTTAAAACTTATTTAGCAGGTGTGTATAATGCGTATAACGTTCTTGCTGCCATCGCATTATCTATGGAATTAGGTTATGAAGATTTACAAGATGCAATTTATAACTACAAATCAATTTTTGGCAGATGCGAAACAAGAACAATCAAAGGACACAAAACATTAATTCAATTAATAAAAAATCCTACGGGAGCAAGCGAGGTTTTAAAAACTGTTGATTTAGAGTCAGATATATTAATTGTTATAAATGATAATTATGCAGACGGCAGAGATGTATCGTGGTTGTGGGATGCTGATTTTGAACTGCTCAAAGATTCAAAAAAAAGAATTATTACATCCGGTTCAAGGGCTTATGATATGGCAACCAGATTAAAATACGCAGGAGTTGAAAACATAAAAGTTATTCCTAATATACATACAGCAATGCATACAATAACAAGAGAAGCAGAAGGAAATATTACAATTCTTCCTACATATACTGCTCTCTTAGAAATAAATAAAATAAAACGATAAAACAAGGAGAAAAAATGTTACTTGGAGTAAATATCGATCATGTTGCAACACTAAGAAATGCACGAGGCGGAGTTGAACCTAATGTGGTTGAATGTGCCAAATTATGTATATTAAACGGTGCAGATTCTATCACAACGCATCTTCGTGAAGACAGACGTCATATCAAAGATGAAGATGTAAAACTTATAAGAAAAGAATTAAATACAAAGTTAAACTTAGAAATGGCAATGACTGATGAAATGCAGAGTATTGCACTTTCTGTTATGCCTGATGCCGTATGTATAGTTCCGGAAAAACGACAAGAACTAACAACTGAAGGGGGATTAGATATTGCCGGACAACTTGAAAGAGGTAAAAATTTTGTAAAACCTCTTGTTGAAAAAGGAATAGAAGTAAGTTTATTTATCGACCCTGATAAAAAACAAGTTCAAGCGGCGTATGAAACGGGTGCTCAATTTATTGAATTACACACAGGAACATATTCGAATACGTTTGGAACAGATAAAGAGAAACAATCTTTTGAAGATTTAAAAACAGCAGCAGAATTTGCACAAAGTTTGGGTTTAAAAGTAAATGCAGGTCATGGCCTAAACTATGAAAACGTAGACAGAATGCATGAAATTTCAGGATTATATGAACTCAATATAGGTCACAGTATAATTGCACGTTCAATATCAGTCGGACTTCCGCAAGCGGTAAAAGAAATGAAAGATTTGGTGAAATAATGGCAAAAACTAAAGAAGAAGTAATTGCAGAAATGCAAAAAGTAGTTGAGCAAATGCGTTTGGATGATATTGAAGATAATCCTGACAGTGCAAATGAATATTTTCAATGTGATGCGTGCGGACAAGATGCTCCTCTTGCAGGTTCAATACAATACGGTCATTACAGATTATGCAATGATTGCGTATTGTTTGCAGAAGTCGGTTTTGAACTAAAACAATTTAACAATATTGAAGAACTAATTGATAAAATGGAAGATAAACGTCTGGAAGCAGACTGTGAATTTCTCAAACGAGAACAGCAAAGAATGGGGAATTAATCGGCAACCACTCCGGCTTTGTAATAATAAAATCGGCAACCCTTCCCTAACCCTTCCCTTGCAAAGGGCAGGGAATAAATACTTCCTTCCTTTGACAAGGGAA
>CACXGY010000081.1 GCA_902767275.1 uncultured bacterium
GGTATATTGTATGTTCCGGGAGATGCTTCGGCTATATTAGAATATGCTGTTGCAAATTCTTCTAAAGATGGCTGAAACATAAAATGAGATCTGTCTTGTCCCTGCATCATCAGCGTTTCTTGAAGATCGTCTACGGCAGAAAACTTATTAGATAAAGCCGTGCTCTTTTTTCTGATAAAATCAAGTTTTTTTGTTGTATTTGAGTTCTCGGATATATCCTCTAAAATTGCTTTAGTTATTTCTCTTGCTTCTTTTTCTGTCGCAACTTCTTCCGCTTTAGAATTAAGAGTATCTGTTTCAAGAGTATGTCGTAATTCGTGCAGAAGCGTTTGAAGCAGATATTCAGGGGTAAGGTTGTTTATACTGTCGTGATTGTCGATAAGTATTTCATCGCATTCGTCTAAATTTGGGTATGCTCTGCCTGCAACACCTTGTCTTCTAATATCCGTTAGAACGATTTTATTATTGTCGACTAATTCCTGAAGTTTATTAGCATATTTTTGAATTCTTTCATCGTCCGGATGTTTTGTTGCGTATTCGATAATTTGATTGATTACTGTTTTTAAATTGTTTTCAATGATTTGTTCGCTAACGGTTTTAGATGAGGTTTTATCTGTTTTAGATGCAGCTTCTGTATAAGATTTTCCAAAATGAATTTCAGCATAAAAAGAATCATTCTCAACAGATTTTTTAATATATGAATCAAGATTTTGCATCCCTGCATCAATTTCTGCCTGTGTTAAACCATTACTTTTATCGGTATTAACACAATCAAATATTGTTTTAGACATCAAATCCCCGCCAAAATCCGTAGTTCCGACTTTCATCAGACCTGAATAGTGAGTTTTCATATTTGCTAATATTTGCGAATCTATATTATTAGAGCTCATAACACCTCTTATATATAAAAAATTTTTTATTATTATGATTTTAGGAAAACTAAATTTTGTAACAATTGTACATATAAATAGCATTATTTTTATTAAAATGCCATAATACAGAATAGACTAAGGAGAACTTTATGACTAAAATCGGTGTAGTAGGTTTAGGGTTAATAGGCGGTTCAATTTTTAAAGATTTAATAAAAATGGGTTTTGATGTTATAGGGGTTTCCGCTTCTCAAAGCGGCGGAAATTTAAAAAATGTATTTGATACATATTCTGTCCTGTGTGATTGCGACCTGATTTTTGTATGCAAAGAGATGAGCAAAACATTAGAAGTACTTGATGACTTAGAAAATTATTTAAAGCAAGAAACTGTTGTCTGCGATGTTTGTTCATTAAAAGAGTTTGTGTCAAAGAAAGAATATAAATATAACTTTATTCCTACACATCCAATGGCAGGGACAGAATTCAGCGGATGGAACGCTGCAAAAGAAGGACTGTTCAAAGGTGCAAAATGGGTTATAACTTCTGATAAAAAATCAGAGTTATTAGAAAAATTGATTAAAGAAATGGGTGCAGAGATAGTGAAAACAACCCCTCAAAAACACGATGAAGCAGTAGCGTTGATTTCACATACTCCAATGGTTATTGCTCAAGCACTTTTTAAATCAATTGAAAATAATGATTTGGCGAAAAAACTTGCATCAAGCGGGTTCAGAGATATGACAAGACTTGCTCTTTCAAGTATCAATATGGCTTGTGATATGGTTAACCTAAATTCTAAAAATATTGAAAAATCTATTCTTAAATTATATTCTTCTCTGGGTGATTTAACACACGGAGATTACAGAAAAGAAATAGAAAAGATTAAAGAAGAACGTAATAAAATGTTCAAAGACGGAATAAATATTTTGTAAAATGGAGTATATATGAAAAAGACTTTTTCTTTAATATTGTTAATTATATTTATAAATCTTCCTGTTTATTCTTCTGTTATATATAAAACAGGGTCATTATACGGTATGAAAAATGATAATGGGAAAGTTATATTGAAACCTGAATACCAATCTATAGAACAACTTTCTTACACTCCGTCAAAAAAAGTTATTATACCGATGCATTCTATGGATGAAATCAAATCAAAAAAATTAAATTTGTATAAAATCAAAAAAAATGGTTTATACGGAGTTTCAAATTCTCAAGGTCATATATTAAACAAATGTGACTATAAAGACATACAGACAGAAGATAATGGGGAAATAAAATTAGTATTAAAAGACGGCAGTATTGAATATGCTCATCCCGTTAAAAACACAATGAAAACAATTAGCAATGCAGCAACATCAATTGTCGGACTGCCCGTAACAATAGTTGGTGTTATGATGATGCCTATTGAAGCAATTTCTAAAGTCGGTCAAAAAAGATAGTATATAAAAATGTTTCAGAACTTAACTTAATATTTTGTTATAAATCGTGACATCAAGTTCTCTTTAGTATTACAATAATTGTACAAATCAATTTTGCAGACTGAGATAATTATTGTTTAGATTATCTTAAAAGAGAATACGAAAGGGATTAACGAATAATGGTACTTGAAATGTCATATCCTGAGTTGGAAAGGGCGGTAAATCCAACACATGATATAAAATTATTTGCGGGAAGATCAAACCCTAAACTTGCACAAGAAATTGCTAATCATCTCGGAACTACTGTAGGTCCGATGGTTGTGAAAAATTTTGCTGACGGCGAAATTTATGTACAAGTAAAAGAAAGTGTCAGAGGAGACGACGTATTTATTATTCAACCATTATGTAATCCTGTAAACGAAAACCTTATGGAATTATTGATTATAATTGATGCTTTTAAAAGAGCAAGTGCAAAGACTATTACAACAGTAATTCCTTATTACGGATATGCAAGACAAGACCGAAAAACATCAGGTCGTGAAGCAATTACAGCAAAATTAGTTGCGGATTTGTTGACTACAGCCGGAACGGACAGGGTTCTTGCAATGGACTTACATACAGGACAAATTCAGGGCTTCTTCAACATTCTTGTTGACCATATATACGCAACTACTGTTATTACCGATTATTTAAAAGGTTTAGACATCAATCCTGATGATATGGTTGCAGTTAGCCCTGATACAGGCGGTGTACAAAGAACAAGAGTATTCGCAAAAAGATTGGGGTGCCCTCTGGCAATTATTGATAAAAGAAGGGATAAACACAATGAAGCAATTGCTGCTCATATCATAGGTGATGTTGAAGGTAAAGTTTGTATGATGTTTGACGATTTAATTGATACTGCGGGTACAATTACGGAAGCGGCTAAACTACTTAAATCTCACGGTGCAAAAGCAATATACGTTGCAGCGACTCACGCAGTATTTTCAGGACCTGCAAAAGAAAGAATACAAAACGCTCCAATAGAAGAATGTATTGTTACGAATACTATTCCTTGGAATAAAGAAGATTTACCGTCTAATGTAACTCAATTATCGGTTGCACCGTTGCTTGCACAAGCAATTTCTCGTATTCATGATGATGAATCCGTAAGTTCTTTATTTGGATTTGAAAAAGAGATGCAAGTTTAAAAATTTTATAAATATTTGTAAAAAAAACTCTTAAAATTGGCAAAAAGGCTTTTTTAGGAGTTTTCTTGCTAAACAAATAGACAACTAAAAAGGAATGTGTATGGTTAACGGTGTATCTTCTTCTAATGTATCAACAAAAAAGTATGAATCTAAAAAGCGTAATGTTATAGCAAATGCTATTGGAATAACAGCAGGTCTTGCTCTACCTGCTTATCAAATATATGATACTTTTCAAAAAGTTACTCCGAATGCAGCACAAGATATAAGCAAATCGATGTATTCATTTATTCCTGATTGTATTGATTTGGATAAGGCAAAAGATGCCGCACAAAAAATAATGAAAGATACCGCTTTGAAAGATAAAGGTGTGGAACTTTTATTCATCAATGAAAATAAACCTGAAACTATTAATAAATTAAAAGAAATAATGGATGCTGCAATTCCGCCTACTAAAAAGGCAGGAAAAAGATTGAATAATAACTTTTTTAATATATTCAAAGAAGGTGCTAATGCTGCGTATATAGAAGGCGGAAATAAAAAAGCAGTTCTGGTAAGTGATAAACAATTTTACAGTAATGTATTCCATGAAATAGGTCATGCAATGGATGCAAATAAAGGATTTTTAACAAGAACTTTGGTTAAAGCAAGAGGAATTACTCCTTACGGTGTATCATTGGTTGCTCCTATCGCATTAGGCGTTGCATTAATGCATAAGGTTGATGATAAAAAACCAAAGGAAGAAAAAGGATTTGTTGAAAAATCTCTTGATTTTATTTCAAAACATGCAGTAGGTTTAACCGCACTAAGTTATCTGCCTATGACAATGGAAGAAGGTTTAGCAAGCATTAGAGGCTTGAAACAAGCAAAGAAATATTTACCAAAAGAAGATGTCACTAAATTAGCAGTAAATTATGCAAAAGCATGGTCAACCTACGGAATTCTTGCGGCGGGTTCTGTTCTCGGTGTAGCAGCAGGTATTGGGATTGCTAAGCATATTAAGGCAAAAAATAATAATTCACAGAATGCGTAATATTAGCCACATGAGTGATAAAAATTATAATGTTCTTAGTCTACTATCTAAGAATGGATTTTAATGCGAAGAATGAAAAAGAGTCAATATCTTATAGTATTGACGAATTAAAAAAAGAAAATATCAAACTTAAACAAGAACTGGATGCCTTACCTGAAAAGGTAAAAATTCTTATTACAAAAGTTTCTCACGATTTTAAAACTCCTTTGAATTCTATTATAGGGTATTCAGAACTTTTAAAAAGTGATTTAGATAACGAAAAACACTTAAAATATACAAGCAATATTCTTTTGAATTCGGAACACATGTTAGAACTTGTTCAAAATATTATTGATGTAACTTGTTCACAACAAAAACCGTTAAAATTAGAATTTAGTATTTTTAATACAAAAGAGGTCATTGAAAATATTATAAACAGTTATAAAGGAGCAAATATTGTTTATACATTGATAAATCAAAGTATATGTGCGGATTATACAAGATTTAAGCAACTCGTATACAACCTTATTTCTAATGCAAAGAAATTTAGTCCGGAAAATAGTTTAGTAGAGGTAATGACTTATGTAGAAGATTCTTTTTTTTGTTTTGAAATATCGGATAATGGAGAGGGAATATCTGAGGAGAATCAACTAAAAATATTTGATTTTTTTGCTCAAGTATCTGATGACAAACAAAAAAGAGAAATAGGTTCAGGTATAGGTTTAGCACTCTGTAAAACAATAACAGATGCACATTCAGGTTTTATAAATGTATCCTCGACTCCAAATGTCGGTTCGACTTTTACTTTTAAATTGCCGATTGATAATAGAATTCATTCATAATAAAATATTTAAGGAAACAGATTTAAAGCATAGGTTTTATGGTGAACAGACGACAAATTCTAAACGGTTTAACTATACTGGGTATATTGTGTTGCATTGAACTTGCAATAGTATATTATCAAGCGAATTATAATCCTTATGCTTTTCCGAGTTTTTGTAATATAAACGGATTTGTTGATTGTGACGGAGTCGCACAAACCTCAAAAGCCGTATTTTTAGGAGTACCGCTAACATATTGGGGTTTATTTTTGTATATGTTTGTTTTAATGCTCCTTCATGTAGACAAACTTAAAAAATACAAGTTTCTATGGTTTTTAAACGTGTTCAAAAATCCTCTTTCATATATATCTGTTCTGGGTGTAGTTTCTTTTTTGATATCAATTACCCTTGCTTGTATAAGCATTTTCCAGATAAAAAAAATATGCCTTTTATGTTTTGTTACTTATTTTATTAACCTTGCAATAGGAATAATATCTACTGATTTTAGTAATGGGGGGTTGTTAAAGAGTATAAAAGACAGTTTTTTTGATTTTATTGAAGGTGTAAAAAATTATACAAAGCCCTTTATTATTGCAATGCTGATTATTGCTTCCTTTTTGACGTATACGACTTGCGAAATGCCATTTGCATCAAAAAAACAATCTATAAAACATTATATGTTTATGAAAAAAAATCCATATAAAACAAGCGGAAATGTATTGGGTAATCCAAGCGGGAAATATATTGTGCATTTATATACTGATTTTAAATGTCCTGTTTGTTTTTCATACAATATAATGCTTCAAAAACTTGTGAAAGAGAATAATGAAATTATGATATATCATCATAATCTTCCTTTAGATATCAAATACAACAAGTATTTAACTCGACAAATCCATGATGGCTCCGGAGAAATGGCAAAATATGCTATTGCTGCTGAAAACCAAGGAAAATATTGGGATATGGCTAATGAATTGTTTGAAAATCCTCCTGAAAATTATAATGATGTTATAAATATTGCAAAAAAAATCAATTTGAATCTTGAACAATTTGAAAAAGATATTGTTTCTAAAGAAACTGATTTAAAATTATCTGTTGAAATTGATTCTGCAATAAAAAGGGGAGTAGACGGTACTCCAACTATAATAGTAGAAGATAACCTGTATTATGGCGCAAAACCGTATTATGAGTTAAAAAGGATAATAATTAAAAAATGAGAGAAAAAGTATTATTACATGCATGTTGTGCAATATGTTCAGGATATCCTATCACCTTATTAAAAGATATGGGATATGAAGTTGTTGTATATTTTTGTAATAATAATTTTGACTCTGAAGATGAATACAACAGACGTTTAGAAGCAGAAAAGATTCTATGTGACCATTTAGACGTATCTCTTATTGTTGAATCATTTCAACCGGACAGATATTTGAATTATGTCAAAGGATTGGAATCAGAACCGGAAGGCGGAAAACGATGCATAAAATGTTTTGAACTAAGACTGAGTGATACCGCAAAAAAAGCAAGAGAACTTGGTGTAAAATATTTCACTACTTCTATGATAATAAGTCCGCATAAAAATTTTAAAAACTTATGTGAAGTAGGAGAAAACATAGGGGAAACTTTTGGGATTGAATTTTTAGGAATTGATTTTAAAAAGAAAGACGGGTTTTTAAAAACTAATCAAATATCCAAATCATTAGGATTATACCGTCAGAATTATTGCGGTTGTATCTTTGCCCGAGCAAAGGGGTAAAGGGGAAAAGGGGTAAATGTAATGTATAAATGTGAAAAGGAGTTATAAAATGGAATGTAAACATGATGAAAATAAAATCGGATGCACCTGTTCATACACCTCCTGTCAAAACAGAGGTTACTGTTGTGATTGCGTTAGACATCACAGAGAAAAAAATGAAATTCCGGGATGTTTCTTTTCTGCTGCGGGAGAAAGAACTTATGATCGCTCGATAAAAAATTTTATTCAAATTATGAGAAGTAAATACGGATTATAAATTTCATCAGATAATAAATACTATATTTGTATAATGTTAAACTATACCAGATGACTTATAATCTATTTATATAAGTTGAAAGGAGAAAAATATGGAGATAAAATTAATTTCCAATTTAAAAGAACAAGAATGCGATGTTCTTGTAGTAAATCAGTTTGAAGGAGAAAAAACAACAGAAGAAATTGCAAATAAATATGCAATAGACGAAGATAAATTTGAAGGCAAATTCGGACAAACATATCTGTTACCGACTTATGGAAAACAACTTGCAAGAAAAATACTTGTAGTAGGGTTTGGTAAAAAAGAAGAATTTAATCCGGATAAATTAAGACAAGCAACAGGCAAAGCACTTAAAAAGGCAATGTCCATCGAAGCAAAAACAGTTGGATATGATTATAGCGGTGTTGATTTTGACTGGGCAGAACAGTTTACTTATGGCATAGGTATCGCTGATTATAAGTTTGATAAATACAAAACAAAAAAAGATTCAAAAGTTGAAACCGTATACGTTAATGCTTCTAAAGAATCAATTGAGAAAGCAGAAAAAATTGTCAAAGCAATGAAGTTCTCAAGAGATTTAGCCAATGAGCCTGCACAATATGCAACTCCGAGTAAACTTGCGGAGATTGCACAAAGTTTTGGACTTGATACAAAAATATATGATAAAGAAGAATGTGAAAAAATGGGTATGGGTGCGTATTTAGCAGTTGCAAAAGGTAGTTCTCAGCCACCGAAATTTATTCACATGAAATATACTCCTCAAAATCCTAAAAAGCGTATAGCGATAATAGGTAAAGGTATTTGCTTTGATAGCGGCGGATTAGATATAAAACCTGCATCATCAATGTTAACAATGAAAGATGACATGTCAGGTGCTGCTTGTGTTTTAGGTGTTATGAGCGTAATAAAGGAATTTAGTCCGGAAGTAGAAGTTCACGGAATAATTGCGGCCTGCGAAAACATGCCGGGATGTTCTGCATATAAACCCGGCGATATACTTACAGCGAAGAACGGTAAGACAATCGAGGTGGATAACACAGATGCAGAGGGAAGATTAACTTTGGCTGATGCATTATGTTATGCTGATGAACTCGGAGTTGATGAAATTATTGACCTTGCTACTCTTACAGGTGCGTGTATGGTTGCACTTGGTACTGTTGCCGCAGGTATTGTCGGTAATAATGACGAATTGGTTAAAGATATCATTAATACTGCAAAAATATGCGGGGAAAGATATTGGGAACTTCCGATGTATGAAGAATATAAAGAAAGCCTTAAAAGTGATATCGCCGATATGCAAAATACAGGTTCTCGCTGGGGTGGGGCATCAACTGCCGGCTTATTCTTAAAAGAATTTGTGGATAAATCAAAATGGGCACATATTGATATTGCAGGTGTCGCTTATTATGACAAACCACAAGGAGAATTTGTTAAAGGTTCAACAGGAGCAGGTGTTAGAGCCATTCTCAATTACATACTAAAATAGAACTTTTTAATCTAAACAAAAACGAGAACTTCTGAAAAGAGGTTCTCGTTTTTATTTAGTGTTGATGAATTTATGCGTTGAAACTCTTAAATGATCTGTCTATATTTTTACTTACAATTTGTTTGACAGAATCGTATTCTGTTTTTAATGCATTGTGCTGCGAATCAATTCGAGCGAGTTGTAAATCGAGTTTAGTTTCTTTTGCATCAATATCGCTTAAGACTTTTTCATATTTAGCCGATGCTTTTGCAATCAATTCTGTGTTTGAAACTTCCTGTAATTCGGTATCAGTTGCGACACTGGATTCTGCAAAAATGTTTACTTTGTTTTGATTAAATAATGTACTTTCTTTTGTAAATTTAAAGAGTTGAACTTCGCCGCTGTTTAACTTATCTGTCAACCAATCTCTGTCAGTAGCATTTTGTGCACTGATAGGACAGAAACCTCTGCCTGTTATAATATTATCGTTATCATCTTTATAACCGATTATTTGGTAATAAATTGCTTTCCAGTAATCGTGATTACCGTCTTTTTTCATTTGTGCGATGTATTCATCGTCTTCATTAATATCTATTCTTGCCGAATATAAATAATTCTTTGCAACTGTTAATAAGAAATCTTGTTCTGACGGCATTTCAGAATAGTATTGAGTTCTCCAATAACTTTCTTTGCCATCATCTTTTAATGCTTGAATGATTGCATCATCACTCAAATTACGTTTTTCATCATCATTTACATATACTCTTTCTCTTGCTACAGTAACCAAATACTGTTTTAATTTTTCTTCATCAGAAAGACTTGTATTTGATTTAATGGCATCACGAACTGAATCAGAATGATGCGGATCAAAACCGAGTTTTGATGCAACTTGTTCAGGTAAATAAATTTGACCTGTAGAAGAATTTGTAATTGTATACAAAGAGTGTAATGCTCCTGTATTTGCCATAATCATATTTGTATAGGTAATATCTTGGAATTCTTTACCGCTTGTTGTAACAACAGCCATTTGTAATTTTGTAGAATCCAAAGCGTCTTCATATTCCTCAAAAGCATTGTTTTTGAGGTTTACTAAATCAAGTTTAGAGTATTGTAGTCCCTGTGCTTGGAACTCCAAGTCATGCATTCTTGATGTTAATGACAGCAAACGTGCCTGTGACGCTGACATACCCATAATGTAGTCTCCTTAGATTTATTCCCTTTGCATGTGTTTACGGCTCTTTAAGGCTTAATCTTTAATTTTTAAGGTAATATTGTTACAAAAGTTTACACTTTTTTTGACAGAAAAATATTTTACAAAACAAATGAGGGGTATTTGTTATCTAAATAAAATTACTCCTATAAGAGCAAACAAAATCAAAGAAATATTATAGTGTAAAAATGTCGGAATACACGTATCCCAAATATGATTATGTTGACCGTCAACATTCAATCCTGAGGTTGGACCTAGAGTTGTATCAGAAGCAGGAGAGCCTGCATCTCCCAAAGCGGCGGCGGCAGCAAGTACAATGACAGTCTGTCCGACATTAAATCCCATTTTTATAAAAACAGGAATAAATACAACTGCTAAAATCGGAATCGTACCAAATGAGGTTCCGATTCCCATAGTTATTATTAATCCTACAAATAACATTATAAATGCAGTGACAATATGACTTTCAGGTAAAACAGACGTTACTGTATTTACGAAGGCTTCAATACCGCCTGTAGATTTTAGAACTGTTGCGAATCCTGATGCAACAAGCATAATAAATGCGACATAACCCATTAGATATATACCTTCATCCATCAGTTTATCCATTTTAGAGTGTTTTACCGCACCGAGGGAGAATATTATACCTAATCCGCATAATGCACCAAGAGGAAGTGAATGAGTTATTATTTGCACTCCAAATGTAATTAATGCGGCAAGTATTGTTATATAATGTTTATAATTCAGTTTAGAATTTTTAGGTAAATCGTCTTTCACATATATATCTTTGTATTCTCGAGGTTTTTTGTATGAAATAAAAATAGCGACCAATAACCCGAAAAGCATTCCAAATCCGAGAATCCATGTATATTTCCAAACATCAGTTTTTGCCATAATCATTCCGTTTTGTACCATATTTTCAGCAATCAAATTTTGAAATATAAGCCCAAATCCTGCAGGAATAGCAATATATGGCATCTTTAAACCGAATGCCAGCACACAAGAAATTGCCCTTCTATCTATTTTCATTATATTCATTGTATGCAAAAGCGGCGGTATTAAAATGGGTATAAACGCTATATGAATTGGAATTATATTCTGTGATGCCATTGATATAAGAATAAGAATTGTGAACAAAATACGTTTCTTTCCATTCACAAATTTTATTATTCCTTCAGATAATATATCGGTTAAACCGGTGTGATTCATTGCTGCCGCAAACGCCCCTAATAAAATATAACTTAGTGCTGTTTCGGAATTCCCACCCATTCCTGATATAAATGTATTCATTATGTTAGTTATATTCATTCCGGAAATTAGTCCGGCAAGAATTGTTGATACAATTATAGATAACAGAACATTTATTCTGCATAAACATAATATGAACAAAAATATAATTGATATTATAACAGGGTTAAAGAAAATATCTGTCATTATGATTGCTCTAATTTTTCAATAATTTCTAAAGAAACTTCTTTTTGAAGTTCAAACGGCATAATCTTAAGATATTGAAAAGCATCCGCAAGTTCTTTATCTTTGTCATACCAACGTTTACAAAAGTAATTAAATGCTTCTTCTAATTTATTTTGCGGAATATGTATGTTAAAATCGTGAGCCTTTCTGATAATTAACTTTGCACATTCAATTTGTCGTTCGGAAGGAGCATCGTGCATAAGACTAACTGCCAAACTCATTGTAGGATCAATATCATACCAGCGTTGTTTTAAATTACTTTCCATAGTATTAAGGATAAGACATTTTGAAATTGATGTCAATATTTTAGTTATATCGACATCAATTCATTAAGAGTCTTTTTCGCCGGATAATAATCAGGATTAATTTTTATACAATTTTCTGCAGCACGTTTTGCATTTGTAAAATCTTTCATATACAGATAATATTCAACAAATAAATAGTGAAGTTCTACATCATTATAATATTGGTTTAAACTTCTGTCTAAAAACATTTTTGCCTGATAAGGATAATCATTTTTGAGTAAAACTCTGCCCAGAAACTTGTAACTTTCAGAATTTATTTCTTGAAATATATCTGCTTCGTTTAGAATACATTGTATATATTCTTTTTTATTTGCTTTGAATAACATAGAAATATCTATTTCCAAAAAATTTCTGATTTGAAAATATGTAGGATATTCTTTTAGTTTACCTTGCATTATGGGTATGAGTTTCAAAACCCAATCAGCACGGACTGAATCAATTTGTTCAGAGAGTTTCTCTGCTTCTTCTAAATTATCTGTCATTATTAGAGCGTAAATATATTCAATTAAATAATTATTATTTTTAAAATAATCTATACACTCTTTTACTTTTCCGTTTTCTAATAAATTTAAAGCCTCAATATAATTCATATTAATAACCGTTATTGCCGTTTCCTGAAGAAAAGTTTGGCATCATTTGATTCATAAGCATCATTTGCATAACCTGCGGATCAACTTTACCTCCGTTATTCAAATATGGAAGCATTTGCATCATATTCATATTGTTTCCGCCATTGTTTCCGTTCATCATCATTAGCATAGAATTCAATTGCTGGGTTCTTGCATCTATTGGAACATTATTATTCCCCATTCCTCCTGTCAAACCTGCTGCTCCGTTTTGAAGTAACCCTGCTTTTTGAAGGATTCTGATTGCATTTACAATATCATCGTTTGTAGGTTCGGCATTATGATTAGTTTGAGTTTGTTTTGCATAATCACTCGCTTTTATAACCTGAGTAGTTTTTATCGAATTTACATTTTGTGTATCATTATTTTTAACTTGTTCTGTTTTTACAATATTATCTTCGTATTTTGCTTTTAGTTCTTCAGGGGATAATTTTTCATTTGAAAAAGATTCAGTTGCTCTGATATCTTCTTCTATATCATCAAGTTGTGATTCTATAGCGGTTACTTTTTTCTCCCCAAGATTATTTTTACCTTGTTTCGCAAGTTTTACAAGAGTAGAATCCGAGTTTAAATTTATAACCTTGTTATAGTTTTGCACAGCAAGTATTTTTTTGCCTTGCTGTGTATAGGCAAGTCCCAAATAATAATACCCTATAGCAGTTGTAGGATCATCTTTTACTACTGATTTCATTATTTCTACACAGTTAGAATAGTTGCCGTTTTTATATGCTTCAATTCCTGATATGATATCTGTATTGGAAGCCATAGCAATATTACTACTCAAAATAAATATAAATAATAAGAATATTTTTTTTATCGTACTCACCATATTCACTTTTTAATGATATATTTAAAGATTTCAACCAATTATATTATAACCCATTTTTATGATTATTTCTTAATTTATTTGGTCGATTTAAAAAGGAAAACGGTACACAAGGTACCGTTTGAATGTTTTTATGTCTGTTATTAAATTATTGTCTTTCAACTGCTCCGGGAATTTCTTCTCCGGGATATAGCATGATTTCAGGTTTTCTTAGTGTTCCCATATACATATCATTCGGGAAATATCTTTGTCCTGATTCTATTTTATGATATGTAACTTTTGATCCAAGCGTAACTTTTATTGCTCGGCTTCCGTCTTGAAGAATTACTCCGGTTCCGTAACTAGAAATCATGTATGGATCTTCTCCGTCTTTTGGATTATCTTTGTATACAAATGAAGCACCAAAGCCTTTGCCTATCCATTTGTTTTCAGGGATTTCTTGTGCATCAACAAGTGCTAATTGTCTGTCTATTTGTGCTTTACGAGCATAGATAGGTCTTAAAGTCTCAACGTTTTCTCTTTCCATTTGGTAACCGTATTTGATAATTTTTCCTTTTTTGTCACGTTGATCAGAGGTTAATTCTTTTATTCTAGCATTAAGTTTTGCACTTTCATCTCTTAATGCTGCTGTAGTTGGCGGAGTATCCGCAGGCTTCAGTTCAGTTTTGACTTCTTTTTCAGCAACTGACGGTTCGGTTGCCGAAGTTAGTTCTGTCACTGCTGACGGAGTTGGTTTGCTCTGAGCCTTTGTAGCATCTTCTACAGGAACAGTTCCGTTACCAAATGCGGCTGCAAAGAGTTCAGGATGTTCTTTTGCTACTTGTAAGGTTGCATCATTATATATTCGTCCTACTTGTGTTGCGGACATACCTTTGAATGGGTCATTGTTTGAAGCAGGTTCTTCTTTTTTTGTTGCCGGTGTTGGTTGTTCAGGTTTAACTTTTTCTGTTACAACAGGCTTTTCAACTGCAGCAGGTTGTGCCTGTGTTAATACTGCAGGTGGTTCGGATTCTTCTATTGGATTTCTTTTCATTTCTATAACAGGAACCGAATCCATAGGTTTATCCGTTAATGGTGCATCATATTTTGGATCAGGATCAACTGCTGGCTTTGGCTTATGTATTTCTGTTGCAATTTCCGCATAATCACGTTTATAATTTTCAATAATTTGTTCGTCAGTTAATCCTCTCATTCGTTCTCGACGCATATATGCTTTCGGAATGCCGTCAGACGTTGTATCTTCAGGATTAAATCTTTGTTCTGCGGTAATAGCCCAGGTGTCAAAGGCTTGTTTTTCTTCTGAATCAGGTGAAGAATTTTTATATTCATCACTTGATGTAACTTCTCTTTGTATTTTATAAAATTCTTCTTGTGTCATAGTTGAAACATCAACATTTTTATATGATTCAAAAACAGAAGGTGTTACAACAGGCTCAGCGGTATCCTCAGATACTTCTTTAGGACTATCCGCTGTTTTCGGAGTTGTTGCTTCGACTGTAGGAATATCAACATGAATATCCGGAACTTTTGTGTCAAACGGGTTTGGAGTATTTACAACGGAAACACCTTTTGTGTTAAGATCTGATAATCTTGCTGCTGGAATGTTAGTAGTAGTAACAGTTTCTGTATTCGGATCTGTTGGAGCAGGTTCATTTTCAACAACTGAAGGAGTTTCTGCGGCTAATTGATCCGCATTATGTGCTACTGTATCGGCTACTCTTAAGGTATCTGAATTTCCTTGTACCGGTTTACCGCTTATTTTATATCCGCCTGCTTCTGCAAGTCGTGTTAATTCTTCTTTTGTATAATAAATGCTTTCTCCCAAACGAACTCTGTTTATATTACGATTGTCGCCACGTTCTTTGTGAATTTGAACAAGTTCATTGTACATATTTTTAGTATCCGGTTTGCCGTTTTCGTTTGTATTGACAAATACACCTGCTTCATTATCAGATAATGTAATATCGTTTGTCGAGTTTCCGCTAAAAAAGTCATCTAATGCTTGAACAAGACCTTCTCCTTTTTTATTTATACTAATTTTGCATTGTCCGCCGTCTTGAATACTGTTCCATTGAGAACGGGTAATTTTGTCAGTCATAATAAATCCTCATCGTTCAACTACTCTTCATGAATATAAAGTCTTTTAAAAAATGCTAATTTCAAAACAAAAAAAACATGTTTACAAAAGTTAATGTTTATTTGTTTAATTGTTAAACCCTTCCTTTTATTATTTATAAACGCATTATTTCGTTAAGTTTATTAACAATTCTTTGCTAAAAAAACTAGTTTTTGATATGATTTCTCTGTATTGGGGAGTTTATGAGAGAGAGAATACTTTTATTTTCAATTTTAATAGCCTTATGGACATTTTTGTATGTATTTCAGTATCATGTAAATACTATTTGGGGATTGGTTATTCTTTTGTGTTTTATGGCTTTATACGGAGTATATACTTCGCTTGCTCTCCAACACAAAAAGCGTAAGTTAAAAAAACAACCGATAGAGATTAATGAGGGATATAAACCGTTTATATCAATAATGATTCCTGCTCATAATGAAGAATCTGTTATCATACATACAGTTGAAAATATACAAAAACTTGATTATCCAAAGTTTGAAATTATTCTTATTGATGACAGAAGTGAAGATAATACGCTATCTGTAATAAAGACATTATCCGAGAAGTACGAAAATGTAAAATACTTAACAAGAGAGCGAGATGCTTTTCCGGGAAAATCTGCCGTATTGAATGATGGCTTTCCTCTTTGTTACGGAGATGCAGTATTAATTTTTGATGCGGATGCAACAGTAGAACCTGACTTTTTAAATAAGATTGTTCCGAATTTGGAACCTGATGATGTCGGGGCAGTACAGGCACGGAAGGTTATTCGTAACCACGAAACGAATATATTAACGAAGTGTCAAAATAATGAATACACTCTCGATACATATTTGCAAGTCGGCAGAGATGCCGTAAAAGGTGCTGTTGAACTCAGAGGAAATGGAGAATTGATTAAACGAGAAGCACTTGTCGATATTAATGGATGGAACAATTATACAATAACTGATGATTTGGATATGGCAACAAGGCTTCATATTAAAGGCTGGGATATTCGTTATTGTCTGGATGCAGTTGTATACGAAGAAGGCGTTAAATATCTTGTTCCTTTGTTCAGACAACGCAGAAGATGGTTAGAAGGAACAATAAGACGTTATCTTGAATATTTCTTTGAAGCGATTTTTTCAAAAAAAATGTCTTTACGTGCAAAATTGGATATGGTGGTATATATAACAGAGTTTATTATGCCGTTGTGGTTTTTATTTGAAATAATTATAAGAACATTTAAACTTTTGACTCAAAGAGGAGATTTAGTTATACACAATGAAATTATGTCGTCGGCTATATTATCATTTGCTGTTGCATATGGATTTTTTATTGCTATCAGATACAGTTTAAGAAGATATGATAATATGAAACGGTGGGAGGCTTTTGTCCAAGCAAGTTACACTGCGATATATATGCTCATTATATGGTTCCCGATGGTGTTATATATTTGTGGTAAGATATTATTCTTAAAGAAAGATATGCGTTGGGGAAAAACAACTCACGGATTAATCAAAGAAGAAGAAGAAAATATAGAACAGTTACAAAGTCAAGAAAAAGATTTACACGAGGTTTAGAAATATGAATATGTTAATTGATGAAATTAAAGATACAATCAGACAAGTACCGAATTTCCCTAAAGAAGGAATTCAGTTTCTTGATATAACAACAGGGGTAAAGCATCCTCAAGCATTTAAAGATATGATAGATTATCTTTATGAACAATTTAAAGATAAACATATTGACTATGTTGCAGGAATTGAATCAAGGGGTTTCGTATTTGGAGCACCTTTGGCATTAAGATTAAATGCCGGTTTTGTAATGATAAGAAAACCTAATAAGTTACCTGCTGAAACAATCAGTGAGTCTTATGAACTTGAGTATGGTACAGATACAATTCAAATGCATGCAGATGCTATAGAAAAAGGTTCAAATGTTGTTGTAATAGATGATTTGTTGGCGACAGGCGGAACCGCTACTGCTGCTTGTAATTTGATTAAAAAAGCAGGCGGAAAAGTTGAAGCGGCTGCATTTATAATTGAACTTACACCTCTTAGAGGGGCTGAAAAAATCAAATCTCAAACAGGGGTTAATGTCGTTTCAATGTTAAAATATGATTTGGACTAATTTGGTTGTTGTCCGTTAAAATCTCTCACTCCGAGAACCCAATTTTCTGTTTGTTGCATATTCTTTTCGGCGATATCTGTCGGGATTCCGGCATGGTGTATCATTGGGATTAAATATGATGCAGGGTATTCAATCGGCTCAAATCTATCATCATCAGTGTCGTTACAAATGAATGACAATTCGCCGTTAGCATCAGTTCTTGCTCCGACAATTGTTATTTCATGACCGCCTTTTATATAATTATTTTCATCAGTCATTGTGTATCCGATAATTATATTTTTACCGCTTTTAAGGGTTTCTAAAAGTTGTTCTTTCACAGAATTGTAATCTGTTTCGTATCCGACTACTCTTTGATTCTCATCAACTTTTTGATATGTTACCGAAGTAATATTTTTATCTTCAACAACAGATTCAAGGAAGGTTTTTTCAAAATCTATAAGACCTCTGTCATCATTTGAAAATTTTCCGCCACGTTTGTCGTTCAGGGTATTATAAGACTGTTGTGAGCCTATATTCATAAAAGTTGATTGCATTAGAACATCAATTGGTGAACGTTCTAATTCGTCTTGATTACGTTCTTGAATTTGTTCTCTTACTATTGCATATTTATCAGGAGCAATTGTAAGAGTAGCAGTATTAAAATCTTTTGCTTCATAAGGGATTTCAAAAGCATTTAATAACCAGATAGCATCCAGTGTTTTTTCGGATAAACTATCTAATTTAATCTCTTTTTTTACAGCCATTTGAGGGGATGTTAAACCTTCTGCAAATCTTGCAAACTCTGCAGGATTTCTTGAAGCAAGATTAAATTCTTCGCTCGCTGCAACGCAACACCCTGAAAACATATCTGTTAATTCAATATCTGCAACTTTCCTGTCAATTAAATTCTTTGAGTTGTTTGTAATACTGTCTATTACTGATTGCTTGTATTCATCCGGAACATCTCCGAATCGTTGAGTTATTGTGAACGGATCTGCTATTGTTTTAAGGGTATGTTTCAACAATATATCAGGATTCATTCCTTCTGCTCTCGGGGTTGAAACCATTTTGTACAAATTCTCTAATGTGGTGGATTTGTCATTGGAATCATTTTTTAGTAATGTTCCGTTTTTAAGCACCATATTAAGCATTTTCCTTCCTTCTTTATCCAGATGTTTTGTTAAGTAATTGTATTCTTTCTTCTCTTCTTTTGTGGATAAAGAGGTTCTAATCCCCATATCAGGAGTTACCCCCTTGAAGGTTGGAGCAGATGTATAGTGAGTAGTGTGTTCGCTAACAGCAGGTGTTGAGACCTGTTTCTTGATTGTAACAGGATTAACATAAATATTTGGAGTTATGCTGCTAGAATACCCACTTAACATACCTTTATAAAAACATCGGACTTTAAAAATTTGCCTTTTTGTCGTATATTTATTAATATTTATTAACAGTGGGCGAGATGAAATTTAAAAAATTATCAAAAGATCAAATAATTATTTCAATAGATAGATTAACTCGATTTAAACCGACGGGGGAGAAGTATTACAGGGTTTTTGAAGATATTTTGACAACCGCTTTAACAGAACCTCAATATAAAAAAAGTGATATAAAAAAACTTGAACCTTCTCTTTTAAGAGATATGGCAGTTGAGATTTTTAATTCCTCATTAAATAGTTGCAAGAATGATGATTTTTCTGTTAACAAAAAATTGTATGAATATGAAAACAGTCTTTTTAAAAATAGTGATGATGTAAAAATTTTGTTAGATAATAAATTGGATTTTGTATCCGCAGTAATGATGGTTTCAGATGATACAAAAGTTCTTAATTTGAAATGGTTAAAGCATCTTGTATCAGGGGAATCTTTGTGTGAGTCAAGAGAAATTGACAAATTGCAATTCCCGATTGAAAAAGTTGTTATTGCTGAAGGTATAACAGAAGAAATACTACTTCCGGAGTTTGCACGTTTGTGCGGATTTGATTTTGATGAAAATGGTGTAAAGATAATTGCTGCCGGAGGAAAAAATCAAGTCGTAAAATTGTATTATAAACTTTGTGATGAATTAAAGTGTCCGATTTTTGTTTTATTGGATAAAGATGCACAAACAAATGAATATTCCATAAACTCAAAACTCAGGCAATGCGATAAAGTTTATTTGCTGGATAGCGGAGAATTTGAAGATTTACTTCCTTCTGATTTAATAATAAGAACGATAAATAATGAATTTAAAAATTTTATTACAGTTAATTCTTCTGATTTAAATACAGGAGAATCGACTGTAAAAACATTGGAAGAAATATATAAAGAAAAAGGGTTGCATGAATTTAAAAAAGCCGAATTTGCACAGCGAATAAAACAACAGTTATTCTCCTTGTCTGATGTTTCTTCTGAATTGTGTAAAATAATAGAAGAAATAAAAACTTTTCAATAAAAAAGGCTCTCCTATGAGCCTTTTAGTATATTGTTTATTTATCTAATCCTGAAAAATTCCGAATACTCTTTCAAATTCTTCTTTTTCCAGTTCTTTATCTTGATCGTACATCATTCCTGATATTTCATATTCGAGTTCGTCTTTTTCAATATTAGTGACGGATGAAATATCTTTTTGTGTTAATGCTCTAAGATCAGACTCACTGGATGAACCGCTTCCTGAACGGATACGGCTTGTTATATCTCCTGCATTTGAGAATATGTTGTTGGCACTGCTGTGATGTGAACTGATGTTTTGAACCATTAAGGTTTAAACTCCTTTGCTAAAGCATTAATATTCATCTCATCTTATATTTACATGAAGTGAATTTATATCTTTGAATTTCAGACAATCTATTTTATTTTACATGTCTTAATATTTTGTGTAAAAATTTAAAAAAAACGCAAACTTTTTTATTTCAAGATTTATATTATTATGGAATTTAACTTGTAATAATAAAATATGTTAATACAACCAACAAACAGTTCTATTTCTAAGCATCCGGCATATAATTATCAAAAAACAAATTATATGCAAAATTCTTATGTGCCGGTTTTTACAGGACATGCAAGGACTGAAAAAGTGTTTAAAAAAGGAATTAAGCAACTTATAAATCAGACTGCTTTTAACAGAAACCCGCAAACAAAAGATTTTGTTTGTGACTATATTCATAAATATTTTGGTAATAAGGATACAATAAAAATCGTATCGGGCGGTTGTTCTACCGGAGAAGAAGCGGTTACATATTCAATGAAACTTTATGATAGTAGAAAGAAAGTAGAAATTTTAGGGATAGACTTGGGTAAAAAGGCGATTGAGAGTGCAAAAAGCAGAAGGTATGTTTTTGAAATCCCATCTAAAAGAGTACGGGTTTTAGACTTTTTTGACACAATAGAGGTGTCTCCTTTTTCAGATTCATATTTGGTTTCTGATTCCCCGAAAGGTTTAAATGCGAATGAAAAAATGTTTAAAGCATTATTTAATGAATTTTTCGAACCAACGTATGAAAAAATTAAAACCCCTTTAATAGAGCGGCTTCAAAATATGTATATACGGCGCACAGGAGCAGAACCTTTGGAAGTAGAAAGAATTGCGTGTAAATTAAAAGACGGAATGGCTGAAAATTGTCATTTTGTTCAAGGTGATATTCAAGATATAGATAAAATTCTTAACGGAGAAAAAGTGGATGTAATATCTTTTAGTAATGCACTGTATCATTTGACTACACAAACTTATCCGGGAGGATTTCGTATTCCGAAGGATAATTCTGAATCTATTGTCGAAAGTTTAATGATTAAATTTAAAAATTGTTTAAACGAGAACGGACTGGTTGTTTTTGGCGAAAACGAAGAACTTCAAATGCTGGATGATAAAACTGTCCCGAAAGTAATGAAAAAACTTTGTTTTACTCCATTGAACAAAACTGATAAACACGATGCAAATGTTTGGAAAGTTGTAAAGTAGTAAACTAGTAAAGTAGTAAAGTAGCAATTATTTTAATAAAAAAGACTTATTATTAATATGGGAATTAGTGCATTTAATTATCCATATAATAGTATAAATATTCAACAGGTCGGCACCATTGATAATTACAGAAAAACAATGAGGCATAATAGTACTGTTTTAAATAATGATGTTTTTATCAGAACAAATGCTTCAACAGTGTATTCAAAAAGAGAACTAGAGCGGTTATTCCCAAATGGAGAATTAAATAATATATATAATAATATTATTAATGAATATGGATTGGAAAATGTTCCCCAATTAGAATATATATACGATTCAAAGGGTGAAAATGACTATGCTTCAGCAAATCATATTACTAACAAAATAAAATTAAATTTGGATAATTTATTATCGCCCAATATGTATAAATTTGCGATTGAAAAGAACGGAACAAAAACCTTCTGTTATGATGAAGATTTAGACCGTATAAAGATTATAAGAACGACAGATAAAAATGTGTTGAACGAAATTAATGAATATAACAAATATCAGGGTGCGGACAAATCAGAAGCGATTCCGTTAACGGATGATGATAAAAGAAAACTTGTGATATTTACTTTAGCACATGAACTCCGACATTGTTATCAAAATCAAATTATAAGACATACAGAGGGGTTAGATGGTTTTAAGATGATTGAACTTCAATTAAAAAATAATCCTAATAAGCCTAAAATGAATATGATTGATGAAAAAATTATGTATATTAATCTTGAAAAAGAATATGATAAACACCATTCAAAAGATGAAAATACAAAAATGTATACTCAAAATTCAAAAGAAGGAAAGTTGGCTATTGAATGGTATAATGCAGTTGTTAATTACGTAGATTTTAATAAGGATTATGAGGGTTATAAAAATAATGCAATAGAACTTGATGCGAATAAAACTGCTCATCAATATTTAATTAAAAATTACGGAAATTTTAGTGAAAACTAAATAAAAATTGTTACATTATATTTATCACTTGCCAAAACTGTAATTGTTGTTACGATATAATTATGGCGAAGATTTTATTGGTTACTGATAATATAGATGTTAAAACAACCGTTCAAACTTCATTATTAACACACGAGTTTTTAACAGAAACAGATGATACAGTAATATTAGATATAATGAAGGTTGAAGCCCCTGACATTGTTATGCTTGAATCTGACAATGATATTGATTTGAAAAATATTTATCGTATAGTAAAAAACTTTCAAACCATTATTATGCTTATTATGGGAGAGAAAGATTTCCCTCCGGAAGTTATAGCAAATGCTCATTTGTTTGTGTCAAAACCTGTAAATTCCGGACTCTTAAAATCAACGGTTGAAGCAGGACTAAAAGCGAGAAAAACTCTGCAAAAATTGGCAAAATCGAATCAAGAACTTGCTAACAGTTTGTATCAATTAAATGTTTTGTACAGTACAAGTTCTCAATTAGCAGGAAGTTTTAGCAGAAATAAATTGGTCGACGTTATGAATGAAGGGATTGATAAATCTTTAAATTCAAATGTGTCATGTACCTTGTCAATAAAAGATGATAAGACTCCTGTCTTATTGATTAATTCTAATTATAAATTATCTGCAAGATTGATTGAAGCATTAAAGTTGAGAGCAGTGCTGAATTATAAAAATTCCGGAATAGATACAACGGAAATGTTTACGATTGATGATATTCAGGTTGAAGAAACAGTTAAATATTCTATTAATGAATATGATTTCGAGATACTTAATTATCACAAATTATTGTCATACATAACGGTAGAAGATAAATGCTATGGATATTCCGAAATATTTAGAGAAAAAGAGTTTTCATCTGATGATTCAAAGTGTTTTCAAACTCTTGTAAATCAAGTGACATTACCGCTAAAGAGTGCAATTCTGTATCAAGAAATAGCACAAAAAAATATAGAATTGGCAAAATTAGAGAGATTAAAGTCTGAGTTTATATCAATAGTTTCTCACGAATTAAAAACTCCGCTTACGTCAATAAAAAATTCTCTTGATATTGTGTCCAGCGGGAAAACCGGCTTGATATCCGAAGGAATGCATAAGTTCCTTGATATGGCAAAACGCAATGTGAAAAAATTATCAAGGATTATTAATGACTTATTGGATATGTCTAAAATAGAAGCAGGGAAAATGGATTATTCTTTTGAACTAACCTCTGTTGTACCTGTGATAAATGATGTAACAATGAATCTTTCTCAAATAGCATTACAAAAAGATTTAAAGCTGAATGTGAGGACACCTGATAATTTAAAAAAGGTCTATGCTGATACAGATAGGATTGAACAAGTTTTGACAAATCTTGTGTCTAATGCTATAAAATTTTCGCCAAATAAGGGTTCGATTGATATTTCCGCAAAATTAATTAATGCAAAAGATATAAACGTAGAAGATTGTTTTAAACCGCAAATAGATAAATTATCAGGAGAATATGTTCAAGTGTGTGTTTCGGATCATGGAATCGGAATAGCAAAAGAAGACTTGGTTCATGTATTTGATAAGTTTGAACAGATAGAAAATTCTCTCTCTCGTGAGGTGGGCGGTTCCGGTTTAGGGTTGTCTATTGCAAAACAGTTGATTACTGCTCATAAAGGGGTTATATGGTGTGATAGTGTTTTGAACAATGGGTCGTCTTTTTATTTTGTACTGCCTGTTGCGAAAGATGAAGAAAATAACGATTAGTAAAAAATGTGTTATAATATTATCGTAGGGGTTATAAGAGGTGTTTAATGAAAAAAGTTTTAATTGTTGATGATGAACAAGATATTGTTGAAAGTTTGCAGTTCGTATTGGATAATGAAGGGTATCAGTGTTTTACTGCATATAACGGTGAAGACGGTTTAAAGTCTGCAAAAGAAATTATTCCTGATTTAATAATTTTAGATATAATGATGCCAAAAATGAACGGCTATAAGATTAGCAGATTATTGAAATTTGATAATAAATATAAGGATATTCCGATTATTATGTTAACAGCCCGTTCTCAAGAGGAAGACAAACTAATCGGAGAAGAAACCGGTGCAAACGAGTATATTACAAAACCGTTTGACTTAGATAATGTTGTTAATACAGTAAATAAGTATTTAAAATAGGTAGCGTAGAAACAGGTTATGATGGAAACAATTACAAATAAAACCCTTGAAAAATTAAAATATGAACTTGTTCGTGATGGACTTGTTGAGTATGAAACGCTTGATAAGGCTCAAAAACTTGCTTCTGCCGAAAATATCAACATAGGTCAAGCATTGATATCTGCGGGTGTGTTAGAGGAATCTCAATTATTAAAGTTTTTAGAAAAAAAATTGCATATCCCTTATGTTAATTTAGAGGATTATTCGTTAGATACAAAGTGTTTAAAATATATTAATTTTGCTGATGCAAGAAAATATAATGTAATTCCGTTGTTTAAGATTGAAGATGTTCTTACTGTCGCAATGGCTGATCCGTTAGATCTGTTTGTTATCGATAAAATCATAGAATCCGCAGAATGTTCAATAGAGCCTGTTATATCTTCCGAAGCAAGTATAGTAGCAAAAATTGATGAATATTATAATACTCCGGCAACCGTTGATAAAATATACACATCGGCAAAGGATTCGGGTTTTGATTGGACAGACGAACTTCATAGTGAAGATTTAAGTGAAGAACACATTCAAAAGATTATACGTGCAATTTTGAAACAGGCTATTATTGAGGATGTGCATGAACTTTATTTTGAGCAATCTGATGAGGGATTGAACCTTTTATTCAAACAACAAAATCGATTTGAGAGTAAAGGAGTTATTCCATATATATTAGTTTCATCGTTTGTTTCAAAACTAAAAATGCTTTCTAATCTAGATCCGTCGGTTTGTGAAGTGCCGCAATTAGGAAAACTTTGTTTTAAAGTTGATGAAATAACTTTGATAGCAAGTATTTCCGCTTTTCCTACTATTATTGGAGAACGTATTGCTCTTAAGATATACAAACCTCCGATGGAATTGAGTAATTTGATAAACGACGAGCGTCAAAGACAGACGTTATCGAGAGCATTGGAACAACCGGGGATTATTCTTGTATGTGGTGCTCAATTGAGCGGCAAAACCCATGTGATATATTCTCTGCTTCTTGAATCGGCTAAGTATTCAAGAAATATTATGACGATTGAATCTATTTCAAAATATGATTTGAAAAATGTTAACCAATGCGAATTAAATGAAAATGTAGGATTTAATCTTGATAAGGCATTGAGATTTATTGAGTTTCAATCTCCTGATATGATATATATCGAAGGTGTTAAGTCAAAACATGCTTTTGAATATTTTTCAGAACTTGTGTATAACGATAAAACCGTTATTACGGAGTTTTTGGCTAACAATATGACTGATTTAAGAGAAAAGTTATCATACCCTGATTTTCAATCGTTTAAGTCGTTAATATCCTGTATGATATTTATACATTCAAAAGATAGCATAGAAGTTTTTGACAGTGAAAAAATTCAAAAATATTTAGTCTAATATTTATAGCATTGATTGTAAATAATAATAGCGGTTGTTCAAGTTCTGTACGGCAACAATAGGTAATTCATTTCTTCTCCTTTAGAAGTCAGTTTATGGTATTTTTGTAGTATAATTATCAAAAAGGAAGAATAAATGAGCGAAGAAGTACAAGAAAAAGTCGAAGAATGGGTTCCTACAAAAAATCCTTGGTTGATATCAGCACCTCTGATGCTTGCAATGTTTATGTTTGTACTTGATGAAACAATCTCGAATGTTGCACTTCCTTTCATGGCGGGTACATTTTCTGTTGCTCATAATGAATCAACATGGGTTTTAACAAGTTATTTAATTGCCAGCGGACTTATTATTCCTTCTGTAGATTTTCTATGTAAAAAGTTCGGACGTATAAATTATTATATGTTTAGTTTGGCATTGTTTACTATATCTTCTGTTTTATGCGGAATATCTCAATCATTACCTCAGATGATTATTTCAAGGTTTTTACAAGGTATTGGCGGCGGGGCATTGCTTCCGCTCTCTCAATCAATAATGCTTGAGAGTTTTCCGAAAGAAGATAGAGGTCGAGCAATGGCATTATTCGGATTTGGGATTGTTATGGGTCCTATTTTAGGGCCTGTTGTCGGCGGTTGGATTACCGACAATTGGTCATGGCCGTTCATATACTTTATAAATCTTCCGTTCGGAGTTTTTGCATTATTTATTTCTAAATTATTATTGGAAGAATCTCCTTATGGTAAAAAGGTAGAAGGAATAAAGTTGGATCATTGGGGTTTTACTTTTCTTGTATTCTGGATTGTCACCCTTCAAGTTGTACTCGATAAAGGTAATGATGCCGATTGGTTTGGGTCTACCTGGATATGTTGGATGACTGCTATTTCTGTTATTTCTTGTGTAGCATTTTTTGTTTCTCAGGTTAAAAATAAAGAGAATTCTTTGATTGATTTGAGTATAATGAAAGACCGTAATTTCTTTTTCGGAACAGTTATTCAGATAGTATTAATGGCTGTTTTGTTGGCATCTGCCGCAATTTTACCATCTATGCTTCAAAGATTAATGGGATATACATCCTTCTTGAGCGGTTTATCCATGATGCCGCGAGGGGCGGGATGTTTAACCGGTATTATTGCATCAGCAATTCTTGCAAATAAAATGAGTGAACGTGCAATGGTTATGTTTGGTTTGTTTGCAATAGGTTGCGGGGGGTTGCTTTTCGGTCAATTAAACTTACAAATAGCGTTAGTTGATATTGCTTTGCCTAATTATCTTTTCGGAGTAGGGTTAACGTTTGCTATGGTGCCTATTATTAATTTGTCAATGATAACACTTTCAAATTCTCAGTTAACAAATGCAGCCGGTGTTCAAAATATGTTAAAAAATATTGGCGGGGCTGTTGGTACATCACTTGTTACAACATTGATTTCAAGATTTTCACAAAAACATCAGATGATGTTGGTAGGATATTTAAGAGATACAAATCAGGCATTTGTTGATAGAGTTAGTGCCTATGCACAAAGTCTTACTCCTATTACGGTTGATCCTGCATCGGCTCATTATGCCGCACAAGGTTTGATATACAAACAGTTGAACTTACAGTCTGCACTCTGGGCATATATTGATACTTTCAGAATTTTTGCGGCGGCATCTTTCGTAATAATACCGCTATTGCTTCTTATGAAATCAGTACGCTCACTCAAAAAAGAAGGTGCTTTGGAAGAATAATTATCCTAAGTAATCGAAACCTTTTGATTCTGCAATAGCACTTTCTACTATTTGTTGCTGTTTAAGTTTTCCAAGAAATGCTTGCTCGTCGCCTAAAGAGGAATTAATATTTAAGAAGTTCCATACTTTCGTGAACCATGTTCCTTTTAGAACTCCTCTTTGCGTGATAGCATCTGTCATTGCTGTTTTTGCAGCAGCAGTTTGCTTGTCATAACTTTCAGTTATTTGAAATCTAATGTTTCCTATTTGAATATTATATTTATTTCTGATGGCATTTATTTCGGCTTCAGATTTATTTGAACGTTTGGCTTCTGCTATTTCTATATCTCTTTTGTTTTCAAGTTCTTTTATTAGGTTCTCTTGAGCCGTTCGGTTGTTGTTGCTGCTATAGTATTCACGAATTTTGTTTGAGGCTTCATGGTATCCGGTATCATAATCCGTATATGCCTGTTCGCTTTCTTTATCGGCTTCTGTTTTCTTTGCGGTTAATTCAGCAATTCTAATTTCGCTGGTTTTCATTGTATCTGAGATACCCATAGTTTTATCCTTTTCCTAATATCCTATATATATACTAAGTATATAAAAATAAAAAAATTGCTTTTAGTGTAAAGAATTGTAACGAAATTTGCTAATTTAAAAAAAAATAAGCAAAAATTAATTATATGAAGTGTTTTTATATATGTGTGTAGTAAATAATAATATTAAATGGAGGTTCGTATGTTAAACAGTGTTTCTTTCGGGCAAAAGATGGGGATTTATGACAAGGCAAATGTGGATGCGCCACAAGCAAATACAAGAAAAGATGCTCCGATGGCAAATCATCCTCGTTATGAAGAACCTAAGAAAAAACATACTGCATTAAAAGTGATAGCAGGTTTAGTTGCTGCTGCTGCAGCAACAGTAGGAGCAATTGCGATTGGCAGTAAGATGGGATGGTTATCACCAGACAAAATTAAAAAGATTATTCCGAACAAATTATTGAATGCTGAGAAATTGGCTTCATTAAAAGAACCTGTAAAAAATGGTTTAGCAGCAGTTGAAAAATTTGGTAACAACGTAGCAGAAAGAGTTAACGGTGCTTATGATTCAGTTATCAACTTCGGCAAAGGATTATTCAAAAGAGGTGCTGAAGCAGCAGAAGAAGCATCAACTGCAGCATAGTAATCAATAAAAGATTATCATATTATTTTACTACAAATATGCGAACCAATTTAAAAAGGGTCAACTTAGGTTGACTCTTTTTTTGTGTTTAATTAGTTATAGATTTATTTTTGTGATAGAATTTTAAGTAATAAAAGAAAAGGATTATCACAATGTCTATATTAATAATGTTATTATTACTCAGTTTATTGATTATTGTACACGAAGCGGGGCATTTTCTTGCTGCAATATCTTTCGGAATAAAGGTTGATAAATTTGGTTTTGGTTTGCCTTTAGGTCCGACTTTGTATGAGAAAAAAATAGGCGATGTTACAGTATTAGTACATGCTTTATTGTTGGGCGGATATGTTTCTTTTGCTGAAGATGATAAAGATTGTGATTTACCTGCGGATTCTCCTGAAAGATTTTTAAATAAACCTATATGGCAAAGACTTGTTGTGGTGTCAGCAGGTGTAATTGCGAATGTGGTTTGTGCATTCTTTCTGGTTTTGATGTCTGCATTGATTTGGAATTATCTTCCGTCAGGAATTTATGATGTGAATGTTGCACAAATTATTGCACCAAAGGATGCATCAGTATGGAAATCCGGTTTGCAATCCGGAGATAGATTGGTTTCGGTTAATAATACAAAAATAAATAATACATCAACTCTTTTAGCGGTTGTTCAATTAAGTAAAGGTTGTGATTCTCTTGTTGACCCTGATACGGTTCAAACTAACTTAGCAAGGCTTAAACGTTTGAATCCCGGATTGGTAAAAGATGAAATTATTCCGCCTGATGTAGTGATAAGATTACCTGAATTTATGTCAGAAAAACCTGTTGTATTAGAAAAAAATGTAGCACTGGGTGTTAAACCATATAAAGATAAACAGTATAAGGTTTCTGCTCAAATACAAAAATTAAGAGATGAAATTGGTAATATTCAAAAAAATTCATATTATGTATCTGATGGACATCATACTATTAATCAAATAGCAGAAGCAATTTCCGATAATGTTAAACCATTAAATTTCGTAGTTGAGAGAAACGGGAAATATCTGAGATTAAAATCTATTTATCCGACAAAAAGTGGTGCTATAGGGGTGCAATTAGAATCAAAAGAAGTTTTGAAGCCGACTAAATCTTTCTTTAATGCTATAACCGGCAGTGCTCATTACTTGTGGGAAAATACATATTTAATGCTTGTGGGGCTAAAACAGGTATTCACAGGAGAAGTTCCGTTAGGAGATTTGCACGGTATTGTTGCTATTACAAAAGTCGGTGGCGATATAATCAACAATAACGGAATCTTTTACGGTTTGTTGTTGACGGCGATTATTTCTATGGATTTGGCTATTGTTAACTTTTTACCTATTCCTGCTTTGGATGGCGGACACGTTATGTTTTTAATTATTGAAAAAATCAGAGGTAAAAGAGTTTCAGATGAAGTTGTTGAAAAAATTGCGAATATTAGTTTTATGCTTTTAATAGCGTTAATGGTATTTGTAATATTTAATGATATATATGCATTAATAACTCAAAAATTATAAAATTTATTATTTGATTTAATAGTATGGGTAAATAAACTTTACAAATCCTCGACAATTGATAATGTTTGAGGTAGGATATATTCACAGAAGATATAAATAGCAAAAGGAGAATATAAGATGCAAGTTATATTAAAAAAAGACGTACAAAACCTTGGTGAAACAGGTGATGTTATAAATGTTAAAGACGGTTATGCAAGAAACTTTTTAGTACCAAAGAATTTAGCAGAAGTTGCGACAGAAGGTGCTTTGAAGAATAGAGAAAAGAATCTTGCAAGAATCAGAGTTAAACAAGAAAAATTACACCAAGAAGCACTTGCAAAAGCAGAATTAATCGAAAAAATCGGTACTTTAGAATTGTCTGCAAAAGCAGGTGAAAGTGGCAAATTGTTTGGTACAATCACTACTAAAAAACTCTGTGAAGAAATTAAAGATAAACATAATATCGAAATTGATAAGAAAACAGTTTCATTGAATCATCCTATAAATAGAATTGGTGACTATGTAATGTTAATCAAATTAACTTCAAAAGTTAAAACTGAATTAAATGTTTCTGTTACCGCATCTGAAATTGTTAAAGAATCAATAGAAGAAGTTGAAGAAGTTGCTTCAGCAGAAGAATAAAGAAGAAATTTTTAATATAAAAAGAGGTGTGTTATTTATATTTCGCACCTCTTTTATTTTGTAAATTTTATTATGTAAAGATATGTAACAAATATCTTAAAAACTCTTAAGATTTTCCCTATATAAACCGTAAACCATGTTGCTACAATAGGGTTTTTATTTTGTGCACTCACTTTATTGTATGCGGATAGGGAAAACTAAGAAAATGGGATTATCTTCTTCACAAGCAAGATTATTAAACCTCACAAGCAGAATGCATCAGATTGAATACAAGGCTGCTAAAATTGAGGCTGAAAAATTGCAGATGGCAAATGAATCTCGCCGTGTGCATGAAGATTATTTATTCGCTTTAGAACAAAGTAAAATCCAAGTTAAAGTTTTGAATACAGACGGTTCAATAGATTATATTGATGCAACTTATAATATTCTTACAGAAAGAGGATATCAATTAAAACTTGAAGGCGAAGATAAAGAGATTGTATCTGAGCAAACCGCACATAATTATGAAACTGCAAATGGCAATCAAGATTATTTTGTTGCCTTAGAAACCGGTAGAGTTACAGATACGGATCAAACGGTAAATGGCTATAAAGAGGTATATACAGCAGATCAACTTGCAGCGGTGTTATCATCTTCAACCATTACAAGTAACGTCAGATTGATGTCTGATATAAATATGTCTGGTATGAATATTTCTCCTAAGATGTTATACAATGCTGTTTTTGATGGGAACGGACATTCAATTACCGGTTTGAGTAAGGCATTATTTTCTTACATATATGGAAATAATGCAGTTGTAAAAAACTTGAATGTATCAGGCAATAGTTCAAGTAACGCTATTTTAGCAAATACACTAAGCGGAGGAAAAATTGAAAATGTAAAAGTGTCTGGAAGTGTAAATTCTTCACAAGATAACGTTGGTGCATTGGTTGGTACTATGAACAGCGGTACAATAAATTCTTGTTCTGTTGATGCATCAGTCGTTTCAACTAAGTCTGTAGTAGGTGTATTAGTTGGACAAGTAAAGGGCGGCAGTATTTCTAATTGTTCTGCCAAAGGTACTGTTCATGGGGATAATAAACTTGGAGGATTTGCAGGTACAATACAAAATGCTACAGTATCAAATTGTTCTTCAAATTCAAATGTAACAGGTACGTATCTTATTATAGATAATAAGTGGGGATATGATGCTCAAGTTGGTGGTTTTGCCGCTTCTGTAAGTGCAAGTACCATCAGTTATTGTTCTTCATCAGGTGATACATACGCAGAGGGATGTTTATCAGGTGGGTTTGTTTCTTATGCTTATGATAATACAATAATTCAAAATTGTGATTCGTATGTAAATGTACATGCTAATACATCCGGAACTTATGGTAATTATACGTATACAGATCCAAATACAGGACAACAAGTGAATAGAGGCACGGCACCTTTGGTAGCGGGTTTTATTGGTGGTGTGCATGGCGTAAATATATCAAATTCAAATGCGTATGGCAGCGTTGACATTAATGATACTACAGCAGCACAAAATATTACATATGGTGGATTTGTCGCAGGTGTTACGGATAGAAATAGTTCAAATACAATAAGCAATTGTTATACTGCGATTCCTGACTCTGATGCTCATTTTGTCAATAGTCCTACTACAGATATTAGTACTCAAAATGTTCAATCAACACCTGTTGGTAACAGTATAAGTGTAGCACCACCTGTGATAAATCCGACCACAACCGTAGATGATTCCGGGTCCGACGAAGCAAGAGATCTTTTCAATAGAATGGCTGCAAACGGGTATGCTACAATGGAAGAAGATGACCCTAGAATTGAGTACGGAGATGATAATAAATGGCTTACTAATATGGTAAATGAAGGACAGTTATTTATTTATAAACCTGTTGATTTTCAAGAGGAATTATATCAAGTCAGTGTTGCCGTTGATACAAACTTGCAAGAGGTAGAGGACAAATCCCTATTACGCAAAGCGGAAGCAAAATACGAAGCGGATATGAAACGTATTGACTTGAAAGACAGAAAGTTTGATTATGACCTTGCTGCTCTTGATAACGAAAGAAACGCTATCAAACAAGAGATTGAAACTTTGAAAACAGTAGCAAAAGATAATGTCGAACGTACATTCAAGTTGTTCTCATAAGAAATTTAATGTCTTTTTGACCAGGTAAATATCTTTCCTTGTAAATGCAAGGGTTTTTACTTACTTCCATTGACAAGGGAAGGACAGAGGATTGGTTACGACAATATTTGTTCAGTATTGATATTAGATTTTTGAATAATTTCGAATAATCAATGTTGAGGGTGCAGCCTAAACATCATTCCCGAAGGGAATTGTGTCCGAAGTGTGTCTGA
>CACXGY010000082.1 GCA_902767275.1 uncultured bacterium
AAACCACTCTCGAATGAGCGGTTTGGAATTTTTTGTGTAATTCCTCGTGTGTAGAAGGTTAGTGTGTGTAGGTTGTGTGTATGAAAGTCTTTGTTAATCTTATCGCTTACTCATATATAAAGTTTATACTTTGGGGTCAATTTCATGACATCAAAATATTGTTACAACTGTTTACACTTTTTGGGCAAAACAGCACAATATCCGAAATATAATAAAATATAAAGTAGTGGATAAATGTATTCGATTTTTCTATTCCTCTTACTTTTAGTTTAATCCATGTTTTGAATTTTACAAGTCTAAATTCTTATAATATTTTACAAAAGTTAATAAAAATTTTTGAAACTTGTATAAAAAAATAACCCGCATAATCCTATGCGGGTTATTTCTATATAATCAAAATTATAATTAAACTAATTTAACTGTAACTGATTTTGGCTTTCTTGTATAAGATAATTTATCTTCTCTTGATAACCAGCCAAGACCCATAGAAATGAAGTTTTGATCTAAGTCTAAATCTTTAGACATTTTGTTGATAGTAACTTCGCCTCTTTCTGATAAATAGTTGTAAATCATTCCTGCTGATTCAATAATTTGTTCTTGCATTTCTAATTTTGATTTCATCATCTTTCTCCTTGTTTTTTTAGTTGTTAAACTGTTTTATCATGATATGCTTTTATAATATCAAATAAAAAAATAATTTGCAAATAAAAAATATAAAAATTTACACATTTTTATTTTATTTCTTTTTCTCTGTATTGCTTTTTATTATTGGGATTTAGTCGACTATATTTTCCTTAATTTTTGGTAAAATTATGTGAAAAAATACTCCGTATGGAGTGTTTTTTTATTAAATAGTTAAAGATATTTTCAATATTATTGTTGATATAAAACATGACAAAATGTTAAGGACAAGAAATTTTGATAATTATGTTATAAAATTATATAGGGAGAGTAGGGTTTATACTTGATGAAGAAATATATTATAGTATTTTTATTCTTTATATTTGCATTGTTCAACAACGTGTTCGCTTCTGAATATATTATTAAGCCTGCAATATTTGATCAATCCGGTTCTATACTTTTTTTACCGGTTAAAACATCTTCTCAAGTTAATATCTCTGACAATATTAAAATTACACGAATCGAAGATTCAAATGGTGTTGATATTGAAGTTATGTCGTCTTCTTATAATATCCAACCTGAAGACATTTTCTTTTCTGACGGGTATTTGAAAGAGTTTCATCTGTCAAAAGAAGGTTCAAGCACAAAAATCCGCTTAATATTAAAAGATAAATACAATCCTGCTTGGTTAAAAGTCGGTAGTATTAACAATAATATCCTTATTACATTTTCTCAAATTCAACCATACAATATGAATTATTACGTTAATACATATAGGCAAGATTCCTCAGGAATTAAAGAATATTTTGAAGGAAACATAATCAGTTCAAAGACAATATCTGACTCTGATTTAAAAACGGTGTCCCAAACCGAATCAAAATCTATGAATGAAATAAATAATGCATTTTCGAAAAACGTAAATACAAATAAAGAGATTTTGACTAATTATATCGTAAAAGATATAAATTCTGCGGCGACAATGAAAAGTAAATATTATATTGCCGATGCAAAAATAAAGGATTCTTTATTTTCAATATCGGGGGCGGGAACTATTAGTATTATTGAGCCGTTTGAGTTAGAAAAACCAAACCGCATTGTGTATGATTTACCAAATACTATAATAAATCATGGGCTTCATAACAAAGAATTGTCATTACAAAATGGTGATATATTAAGAATTGCTCAATTTAATAAAAATACTGCAAGGATAGTTGTTACATCAAAACAGGCTCATCAGTATATTCCGGTTTATTCTGCCGATAGTCAAGGCGTGATTCTGACTAATCCTAAAAACTTATTAACGACTCATTTGCCATCATATAAAACCAATATAGTTAAATTTACGTATCAGAAAATAGGGGATTTCAATAATTTCTTATTTGAGTTCGATAAACCCTTGACTTATTCAATAAAACGAAATCAAGATTATTTATATCTTTATTTTTTAAATGCAGAAAAATATAATGATGCAAGTTTTCATTCCGCAATAAAAGATACTCCGTATTCTGATTTATCAATTCATTTGTTGAGCACAGGTATGCGTCTAAAATTGCCGTTAAAAACAAAAGAAAATATTAGTACATATATTTCTCCTGACGGTAAAGTTTTTAAGATAATGTCAGAAGTAAAAAAAGTTGAAGATGTAAAACCAAAGACAGAAAAAGAAACGAAAGCACTTATTAAAAAAGAAGGAGTAATTACTCCTTCTCCACAATATACATCTGATAAAAACAGTAACGTTATAGTGATAGATGCAGGACATGGCGGCAAGGATTGCGGTGCTATAAGAAATAATATATATGAAAAAACAATAACGTTGGATGTTTCAATGAAATTGAAATCTATATTGCAGAAAAAAGGTTATAAAGTATATATGACAAGAACAGACGATACTTTTGTATCTTTAGAAGATAGAACAATATATACGGAAAATATCAATCCTGCCGTGTTCGTTAGTGTTCACGTTAATTCTTGCAACTCTGAATCTCCAAAAGGAATAGAAACTCATTATTATCATGATAACAGTATAGAATTGGCGGACTACGTACATAAAAACCTTATGAAAAAACATCCTCTGGCAACAAATCGTGGATTGTTTAAATCACGTTTTTATGTTATAAATCATACGTCGGTACCTGCTATATTAGTAGAAATCGGATTTATATCCAATGATGCCGAACGGGCGGAATTATTGACTCAAAAACGTCAACAATCTACAGCAGAAGGAATTGCGGAGGGGATAATTGAGTATCTTAAAAGCGGAAAATAGTAAGAAAATAGGTTTTTGTGATTCCGGTGTTGGGGGATTAACTGTTTATTCAAAATTCAGAAAATTAATTAACTCTGAAGATATTATTTTTTATGGGGATTTGAAACATTCGCCTTATGGTAATAAGTCAAAAGAAGAATTGATTAGTTATTCCAGAAATGTATTTGATTTTTTTAAGGAACAAGGGGTTAAAGCAGTCGTTATGGCTTGTAATACAACATCTGCCTCTACTTATCCCATAATAAAAAATGAATATGATTTTAAAATATATCCCATTATTCAATCATGTGCTAAAATTTTTGCAAATATGGGGATAAATAAGTTAGGTATATTTGCAACGGAATCTACTATAAATTCCGGTGTATATGAATCCGAAATTCATAAGTATAATTCTAATGTACAAATATATTCCCAAAGTTGCCCTAATTGGGTTAATATAGTCGAATCAAACAGTCAAGAGGATAAAGGCAGCGTTGATATTATAAAGTCTGATTTAGATAAAATGCTGGCTAATAATCCTGATAAAATAATATTAGGATGTACTCATTATCCTTTCTTGCTTGATATTTTATGTCGTTATGCTCCGCCGGATATGTTTGTTGATCCTGCAGATTATTTTGTTAATTATATTATTGAAGATTTAAAAAACTCTGATTTAATTGATAATTCTTTTTCTCATAAAGGAAGTGAAGAATTTTATGTGAGTGCTAATCCCGATAAATTCAAGGTCGCTTCTAAAATGTTTTATAACGTTTCTGAGGTTAAATTAAAAGAATTGGATTGAGTTTGTCTTATTTGACTGAGTTGAAATAACAATCATTTAATTCATCTGTAATTTTATTATAATCTTTTGTCACATTGGTATTTTTAGAGTTTTTTACAGAATTAATGAAAACAAAACTGTTTTTAGGTTTATTATCTAAGAAAATCGGAGATTCCGCTACGTCAATTCTTGCAGGGACAATAAGTCCGCTTTCTGTCATTTTTATAATATTTTCTCTTTTTGATAAAAATAATATAAATTGTTTTGCTTCATGTTTATGTTTGGAGGTTTTTGCAATAGCCCATCCTGTTGAATCAACCGGTGCTGCATATTTGGGAAAATTGACAACGTCCCAATCAAATTTTGCAACTTCTCTATATTTAGGAACAAGCCATCTTCCGGACAGGTGCATTGCTATTTGTTCGTCTAAAAACAATTGAGCAACAGTCTTACTTCCTATATTTGATACAGTTGGGGCAATTTTATATTTATATGCAAAATTTTTATATTCTTCAACTCCTTTTTTTGAATTTTTAGTTTGTCCTATATATATACCGTTATTATTATATATTCCTCCGTTAAAATAATGCATATAAGGTAATGCATAATATATATTTGGTTCAAAACTGATTCCCCAATGAGAAGATGAGGTTAATTTTTTTGAGGTAAGATAAAGGTCAGCCAATGACCAATTTTCTCTCGGATAGGGAACTTTATTTTTATTAAATATATCTTTGTTATAGTAAATTACAAGAGTTGATGTATCTCTCGGAACAGCATATAAATGCCCGTTTGTGCTAAGTGAGTTTATTGATTGGTTATAATACTCTTTTTTTGATATTGTGTTATCAATATTTTCAAGAAAATTTGCGTATACAGGTAAATTAAGATTATTTATTAAGATTACATCAGGAGCAAGGTTTGATGCAAAAAGCAAGTGTAATTTTTTATAATAATCTTGTGGTATATGTAGTAATTCTATTTTTATATTAGGATTTTCTTTCTCAAAGTCTTTGATAATCGGCTCTAAAATCTTCATTTCAGAGACAGAACCCCATGTTGAGAATTTTAGTTTTACAGTGTTATCTTTATGAATACAACCACTCAACATTATACACAGAAAAAATACACATATTTTTTTTATCATAAGTCAAGCAACCTGTTCATTGAAGTATCTGAAACTTCAACAACCATCTTGTTTTTACCTACTCTAACCAAATATCTCGTTGAATCTTTTAATTTTTCGGTTTCTTTTAAGAATATTTTTCCGTTAACGATTTCATCAAATTTTTTAATTACAAAATAATCATCATTAATATGTCCGACAAGAGATGAGAAGTTTTCATAATTAACCAGATAAATTCCTGTTGAATCGTTTAATTTGACCTCTGTAAGCATTGTTAAATCTTCTTCAATGTTATCGTTTTGAGGTTCTTCTAAAGGTTCTTCTTCAGGTTTTATTTCGTCAAAAGTGTTTTGGAAAGTATCTGTTTCTTCAACTGTTTCTTCTTTTTTGAAGGTTTCATCTTCTGTCATAAAATCAAATATTTCATCAGCAGGAGATTGTTCAGGCAGTCCGTCAACATTATTGACTGCCATTGATTGAATTGTCAATTCATCAAAGAAATCTTTATCATTAACGTTGTTGAAATCTGATAAATATCCGTCAGGATTGTACGGTTCTGTCGTTGCAGGAGTTTGAGCAGAAGATTCCGTTATTTCTTCTTCCGCAAGTTGTTCTTCATTGATAGGTTGAATTTCTTCTGATTGAATTGATTCTTCTTCTTCTTTTTCTTCTTTTTCTTCTTTCTGAACTGATTCTTTTGCTGAAAGTTCTTGAATTACATTTTCAACATTTTCATTTGCTTCAATTACTTCATTTGAAAAATCGTGTTCAAAGTCTTCATCTGCAAAGTCATTTTCAAATTCATTATCTGAAACAATTTGAGGATTTATTGGCTCTGTAGGAGTAATAGGCTCTGTAACTGATTGTTCAAATTTTTCATATTCTGCCTGATGTAATTGTTCTTCGTGGAATGTAGGAAGCGGGTCATCAACTCTGTTTAACATTTCATCAAAACTGTTAAATGTTTGTGTTGTGGTTCCTTCATTTGTTTGTGTATCTTCTGCTTGAGTTAATACAGGTTCTGTTACAGGTGGAACGTATGTTTGATTAAGAGTTGACTCAGAGAAAGGTGTTTCTTGTATTTGTTCTTCTTCTTTGCGGAATCTGTCAATACGTTTGTTGATTTTTTTATCAAGACCAAGAATAATCATTATAACTATTATAGGAAAAGTTATTGCTCCTGCGAGTAGTAACAGTTTCCATATTTCTATACCTTGGTAATCTTTCAGTACTGCTTTTATATTTTCTGATATGGATTTTTTATTGTTATTTGTATCAAATTCTACATTTTTTTCTTGATTTTTATCTTCTGCAGCAAGTTCTTTTTCTTTCTTTTCCAGATTTTCGTTTATTTCATTATTTAGAACTGTGTCATTTTTATCTTGAGTGAATTGGGTATTTTTATCTGTTTTAATTTCTTGTTCAAGAACTTCAATAGGTTGTTTTACAACTTTTTGAACAGCAGGTTTTGGTTGTGTGACTTGTTTCTGTTTCGTCATATTTGTTGAAGTTTTTGTTTGAGCAACTTTTTTAGGAGTTTCTGTTTTAGGTTTTTGAGATGTGGTTGCAGAAACTTTGTTTTGTGCTGGTTTAGTACTTTGTGTTTTGCTTTGTGTTACTGCAGTTTTTGTTGTATTTGCAGGTTTTGTAGTCGTTGGTTTTGTAGCGGTTGGTTTTGCTTGAGTTTGAGTGTTAGGTTTCTTTGATGTTAACAATTGTTGTGTTCTTGGAACAACATTGATTACTTTATCTGATGTTATAATAATCTTTGTATAACCTTTTCCGCCGCTGACAGATTGAGTATTTACCGATATATCAGATACAGTTCCGCCCATATTGGAAATTGACGGAGCAGATTTTAGTGAACTCTTTGTTTCCGGCATTAGAATTACATATTTGTTGTTGGATTTTTTGTTAACTACAACCGGTTCAGTGTATGGTTTGTCCGTATATATTGTAACTTTTACTGCGTTACCTGATTCTTTGTTTAAACGTACATCCACAACATTATTTTTGTATGTGTCATTTGCACACACAAAATTAGCCGTAATTAGCGATGCCATAAGCAATGCCGATAATTTTATTTTCCCGTTAGTTTCACTCATCGTTTTTATTTTAACACACATATTATGTGTGTACAATTGTAAACAAATTTTTTATTATTGAAATTCATCCAAATAATGTAGACTTTATATAAATATAACAAATGTTTTTTAGAGAGATGCATTATATATATCAGAAAGGACGTATTTTATGATAATTGATTCTTGTTAAAAGGCTATAATCGGCTACATTACTTGCGGGAGACAGAGAAATAAATTAAAAAAAAGAAAATTGAGAAACATAGAGAAAGAAGAAAAAAAGATACAGAGAAAGATTATTTACCGTTTAAAATAAGAAGAAACTCAGGAGTAAATATGAATATATTATCAAGATATGCATTTGTTTCAACATATAATGCAGAAAAATTAACAAAACAAGAGGCAACATCAAACGGTGTTGGGGCCAATGATTTTTCTAAATGCGATACAGATGGCGATGGAAATATTACTATTGATGAAATTTTAGCAAATCAAGAAGTTTGTGATAAATTATTGAAAGCAATTCAAGCAAAGATTGATAAAGTATCTGTTGAAGAAACAGCTGTAAAATCTGAGGCAGCAAAAGCAGAAAATTCTGCCGAAAAATTTGAACTTGCAGCATAGTTTAAAAATATTATTATATAAAGAAGCATTGATATATAATCAATGCTTCTTTTTTTATATAAATTGTTAACTTTGTTGACAAAATAATTCGTTATTCGAAACATGTGCTTGATTTTAATAATTCATCATATTATTATTACTCTGTAGGGTGCTTACGCCAATATGTACTCATACGAAAAATATAAGGAATATAAATTATGTCAATTAATTTAAAGAACAAACAAGAAATCATTTCAAAATTTGGTAAAGACAGTAAAGATACAGGTTCAACTGAAGTTCAAGTCGCTATGTTGACACAAAAAATATCTGAACTTACCGAACATTTAAAATCAAATAAAAATGATTACGCTACAAAACGTGGTCTTTTGATGATGGTTGGTAAAAGAAAAGGGTTATTGTCTTACTTGAAATCCAGAGATTTGGAAGGATACAGAAAGTTAATCAAGGATTTAGGTATCCGTGGTTAATTAACAAATTAAATTATAAAAGACCGATGACAGTTGTTATCGGTCTTTTTTATATTATTTGTTTATTTGTTTATCGTTTGTCTTATCTTTTGTCAGTAAATAATTGTCAATTCTTTCACAGATTTCATTGATGAGTGTACCTGATAAACTGCCTAGAATAAGTGCTTTTCCGCCTGATATCAATTTGACCGTACACATTGTCATTGTAGTTATACCTGCAAGCAGAGGAATTGCATATTTAAGGATAACCGAACGTTTCTTTTCTTTTGTATCTGCCGCAGAAACTGCAATGCAGGTTGCCCCGACAGGAATGGCTGTCCCTATTGCCACATCGGTCAAGGCTGAACCGACTGATAAATCACGAACTTTGTCTGTATATTCGAAACCTTCACTATGAACGGCTTTATTTAATGATTTAATCGCTTTTTGTGCGGTTTTTCTCAGTTCAATATATTCTGATTCAGGTAGAAGATGTTTATAGGCAGTTAAAAGTTCTTCTATCGCACCTTTTTTGTCAGAATTTACCGTGTTTGCAAATTTGTTCAAAAGTGTTCTTATTCTTCGTTTTTGCGTTGGAGAATAATTTTCATCTTTTATTATATTTAATGCTTGTTGGATTTCTTCATTTATCGAATTAACAATTTTTGCTCTTGTACTTGCTTCATGTTCTCCGGAGAGTTCTGAATAATTTTTTGTCAGGGTTTTAAGTGTTTTTATAATCCCTCTTGAGCCTTCATTGTTAGGGTTTACTGATTTCTCAAGCCCCAGTAACACTTCTGTCATTGAGTTTACGGTATCTTGCGGACTGTGAGTTATGACGGATTTTCTGTCTGAAAGGTTTTTCATTATTTTTGTTTTTGTACCGGATACAATTTTTTCAGGAACAAATGTTGTCCATTCGTCAACATCTCCGACGAACCCTTTTACATCCCCATAAATGTTGTCATACACTTTGTTTTCCAGTCCACTGAAGTTTTTTGTCAGTCGTATGCTTCTCTTTTCTAATTGTGGTTCACTGAAAGATCTTATAAATTCTCTTTTTATTGTTGAAATCTTTTTGTTTAGGGTTTCAACTATGTTCTGGTCTACTTCCGCTCCGGTCTGTGAATATGCTCCGCTTGACAATTTTTCGTTTGCGGCTTCAAAAGCGGCATTCATCCTGTTTATATCGGTTTCTGCTGTCTTATATTTAGATTTAACAGTTGAGAATGACATTTTTTGGAAGAATCTTGTTATTGCATCACATGGTTTTTGCAGTCCGCATTTTTGTCGTATCCATTTGTTAAAGAAGGCGTCTTTTATTGGTGTTATATTGTAAAATGCTCCTCTTGCCATATTTGCATATTTGTTTGTTTCTTGTAAGAAACTCAAATATTTGCCCTCCCATTTTGAAAGTGAAGGTTTTTCTTTTATGGTTTCAATTCGTTCTGCAATGTTGTCTATCAGTTTTGTCATTACACTTGTTGCAGATTTGCTTATTTTACCTCTCGTTAATCCGAGTGTTAACGCTCCCAGCACAAGGATTGAACCGCCTATTGTTAAGGCTGTTTTTCTTCTTTGTTTGGAGTTTTGATTTGGCGTTGTTACCGTATCAACAATTGTTTTGTCAAAATCATTTATTGATGCTCCCAGTTGGAAATTTGACTCAAGAAGTTGATTTGGTTGTCCTGCTTTTACAACAGGTGTTTTTGGTTGGTTTTGTATATTTGAAGTTTGCTCTCTTTTGATATAAGATTTGTCAACACCATAATTAGCATAACTTCCGCTATGCTTAAACTCTTGATTAAATACAGAGTTTGTGCTGACAAAACCTTCCATATATTATCTAACGTTTTGACAGGTTTTTATTTGCCTTTTTTTAGATAATTTGTTTCATATTGTTACTTTACAAAACTGGTAAATCCATTCTGTTTTAGGTATAATTTTGTTATGAGTTAACAACTATAAGGGATATTTTATGAAGGTGTTTTTTAAGTGGGCAGGGATTGTTGTATTTAGCATTTTTGTTTTGTTTTATTTGTGTTTTTTATTTGTAGTACCAAATGTTATTGACTTAAACAAGTATTGTCCGTTATTAAAGGATATAGTTAAAGAACAAGCAGGTTTGAATATAGATATTGTAAACCCTAAAGTGGTTACAACTCCCATTTTTGAAATTGGGGTAAAAACTGATGGTATTAAAATCTCACTTCCTAACGGTGAAAATGTTTTAAACTCTGATAGATTCAAAGTGAAATTATTTTTACCGAGTATACCTTTATTAACCGTTAAAATTTCTTGCTTAGAATTAGATAATTTAAAAATAAAATTAGATACAAATGCTGAAGGAAATCAATATAAACTCATATCGGTTATCGAAAACTCTTTGAATGCTAATTTGAATAAGGTTGATACAGAAGAAAAAATTGAAGAAAACGAAAACGGTTTTTTTGATCCTGAATGGATTAAAATAAAAGTTCCGAATGCAGTTATAACAAATTACAATGTAAATGTTAAGGATTTGAAAACAAATCACGGATTAACTCTAAAAGGTGATGAGTTAAAACTCGGGTATTTTCATAATCGTGGTGCAAAATTAAAAACGTACGCTTATCTTATGAGTGATGATAAGACAAATATAACTGCTAATTTGAACATAAAAACTTTTTTACCGAAGCACGTTAAAAAAGTACTTGATGAAGATGATGATAGAGCACAAAAAATTGAAATTCCTTATGTGAATATTATTAAAATTTATCAGAATTATGATTTGCAGACTCATATAAATTCAAAATTAAGAATTAAAAAATCTAAAGATGAAACTATTCATATAAAAGGTTTTTTCAATGTTGATGATTTTACTTTAAAATTAGCAAAGTATAATCTGCCTAAATGTTATTTTCATTCTAAATTCAGGAATAACATTGCAAATATAGATACAAATTTGTACGTTACTCCGTATGAACATATCAATATTTTCGGAAAACTGAATTATAATAAACCTGCTTTTGATTTAGCATTCAGCGGGGATAAAGTTTATTTTAATGATTTGATTATTTTTTCAAAAGCAGTATTAGACAGTTTTGGGATAAGAAATGATTTGTCAAATTTGCAAGGACGTGGGTATGTGCTTGCAAATGCAAAAATAAAAACAAACTTTAAGAAATTAAAATCAGAAGGTAAAATAATAATTCGTGACGGGAGTGCAATAAATAACAAGATAGGGCTTGTTGTTACAGGTACTAATTCTGATTTACTATTTGATAATAATATTTTTAAAATAGATAATACTTGTATTTACGTTAGCGGTAAGCCTTTAATAATCAACGGAACAATTGACAATAAAGCGATAGCGAATTTGTATATTAATACGAAAAACCTTCCTATAACCGGTTTGTACAGAGCAATTGCTCCATCAGGAATAAAAGAAAAAATTAATATGTCGTCAGGTAATGTGTCGATTGATGCAAAGATTAATGGTAAACTCAAAAAATCATTATCTTCTCTAAGGTTTGACTTATCAGATTTAGGTATATCGACTGTTGATAATTCTTTAACATTAAAAAACGGAAATCTTAATCTTACGGTAATGTATGACCTTGCAGAAAATATTTTGAAAGGTAATATAACAAATAAAAACTTATTGTTAACTTTGCCTTCAACAAAATCTGTTATAAAAGATAATTTATTATCAGTCGATTTCAACAATGATAATATAACAATAAATCCTACTAATTTGCTTATAAATAGTAATTCGTCAATAAAGATAAACGGTACTGTTGCGGATTATAAGGTTAATCCCGCAATAAATATATTTGGAGTTGGAAATCTTTTGGCGGTTGATTTGAAAAATTTTGCAGGAGATGCTGCCGCTCCGTATATATCTGCTAAAGGTAGTTTGCCAATAAAATTCAAATTAACAGGTAATGATAAAAAACAGTATATAATCTCTCAATTGTATTCAAGTGGTAATAATTTTATTACTCCTGTCTATTTTAAATCTTTAAGGGGGAAAAATTGTTTAACTCAGTTAAAAATTCATTATAAGGGAGATAGGTTAAACGTTCAGGATACAGGTTTGTTTGTGACAAATAAACCTTTCAGTAATGATTTTGCTTCAAATATGTCCGGTTCAACTCCTGTTATGAGATTGCATGGGACAATCGCAAAATTAGATACAATAGCACCAAGAATAAATCTATTGAAATTGGATATTCCAAATGATTTAGACGGAACAATTTTTGCATTGAAACGTTCAAGATTTAATTTAAATGGCGGAGCAGTCATGTTTGGAAGAATTTCTAATCCTGTAATTTATGGCGGAATAAATATAGATAAAATTGATGTTCCGTCATTGTTAACAAAGGTTGAATCTTCGGGGGTAAAATTCAACGGTCACAGCATGGAATTGTTTGCGGATAAAATTAATCTAAACGGTTCTGATATGAATGTATCGGCACATTCTAATTTTGAATTTTCGCCTGTTACAAAATTGTTTAAACTGGATGTTACATCAAACGATTTTAATCTTGATAAAGTTTTAAAAGTTGCAGATGCTGCGTCTAAAACCTTGCCGTCTGCAGGCAATTCTTCGGCTTCATCTTCATCTCAGGCTGATATTCCGCTTGATGTTCGAGGAAGATTCAGTTTTAAAAAAATCCGAACAGGTAATATAGTATTAAATAATACAAGAGGAAGATTGATTTTAAATAAAAGCATCGTATATATAAGACCGTTTGTTACTGATATTTTTAAAGGAAAAGTTAACGGGCAAATTAGTACAAATCTTTTGAACGGTGCAATCGCTATGGACATAAAAGGAAATGGTATTGATACAGAACAGGCTTTGTTTGATGCAGCGAATACTAAAGATGCGATTTCCGGAACAACGGCATTTAATATGAAAGCCGAGTTAAAAGGTAGTTCTTATGAGGAACAAATGAAAAGTCTGAAAGGAAAGGTTAATTTCAGTATAAAAGATGGCGGTTTTGGTCCGATTGGTAAAATTGAAAATTTGATATTGGCTGAAAATATACGTGAATCACAGTTTTTCCAAACCGCTTTGGGTGGAATACTTAAGAACATTGCAACAATTGATACCGCTCATTTCTCAGAATTGAAAGGTAAAATAATATTTAAAGACGGGAAGGCAATCTTATCTCCAATAACGTCACAAGGTAATGTTATGTGTCTGCATATTTCAGGGGACTACGATTTATTGAAGAATGAAGCGGATATGAAAGTTCGAGGCAGGTTAGGTTCATTTATCTCTAATATGCTTGGTCCGATTTCTGCCTTGAACCCGATTAATCTTGTTAAAGCAACTCCGGGGATAAATGTCGTAATGGCAAAAGCATTTTCTTTGTTCACTGTATCGGTTACTCAGGCTGAGATGGATGCAATCCCTGCATTTGGTAAATCGCAAGATGATTTGTCTGCAACAAAATTTCAAATCGTATTGAGAGGTGATGCAACAAAGCCATTATCAATGATAAAATCATTTAAGTGGCTCGCTTTGCAATCTGATATAGACAAGGCTTCGAACTTTACTGAGAATTTGCCTGAGGAATATTTGCTTGCTGACCCTACAACTCCGGAAGCACAGGCTGCAGCAGCGGCAAAGGCAAAAGAAGATGCTAAGTTGATTAATAGAGTTAAAAGAAAATTCCGTAAAGAGTAACTATGCTTGTACAACATATAAGAAATGGTTTAATAGAAGAAGATCATGACGGGTATGTATTAACCTCGAATTTGGGGTTTGCTACAGAGTATCCGTATTATTTACGTTCGTGTGCTAAACCTTTGCAGGCAAGTTTACTTATTGATTACGGTTTAGATAAAAAGTTTAATTTATCATCTGAAGAAATTGCCCTGTGTTGTGCATCACACGCAGGAGAAAAATGTCATACTGACATTGCTGAGAATTTATTGAATAAATTTAAACTAAAATACGAATGGTTAAAATGCGGATTACATAAACCTTTATCTAAAACAAGACAATATGAAATGAGATTGAACGCAGAGCCGGTTACGTATTATCATAATAATTGTGTAGGAAAGCATTTGTTGTTTCTTGCCTTATGTTTAGAAAACGGATGGGATGTTTCAAATTATGATGATATCAACAGTCCGCTGCAACATGAAGTTAAACGAAAAATAAATGAGTTGTGTGAAATAAAACATCCGTATCCGATAACAAAAGACGGGTGCGGTGTGCCTATATTATCAATGCCGTTAAAGAATATGTTAACAGGATACATAAATTTATTTTGTAATGAAAAGTATCAAAAGATAAAAGAAGCGTATTTGAATAATCCATATATAATTGGCGGAGAGGATAGGCTTGATACTGAGATTATTTCTAACTCTGAAGGATTGGTTGCGAAGGTCGGAGCAGGCGGCTTATGTATTGTTGTGAATATTAAAGAAAAAGATGCTCTTGTTGTTAAAATTAATGATTGTAATATGGATACAAGACGGTTAGTTGTTTTTGAGGCTCTTAATAAATTAAACTGGTGTGATTATAAATGTGATAAAACTATTAAGACTTTGCATGGAGAAGTAGTGGGAGAGATTAAAATTCATCTCTCTTTTTAGGTGGTATATATGAAATCTTATGTTATAACCGGAGCAACTTCCGGAATCGGAAAAGCGTTAACTGAATATTTTTCAAAAGAGAATTTTGTATTTGCGGGATATAGAGATGAAACGAAATTAGATGATTTGCAATCTGATAATATTCATCCGTTCTACGTGGATTATGCAAAACCTGAAACAATTTCCGGTGCAATAGGAGAAATTTGTTCTAATACGGAGAAGATTGATACATTAATAAATGTCGCAGGTTGCGTAGTTGCCGGAGCATTGGAAAATATTTCTCCGAGTGAATTGCGGCGACAGTTTGATGTGAATGTATTTGGGGCTTTCGAATTATCACAAGGTTTGATACAAAAATTGTCAGGCGGGAAAATAATAAATATTAGTTCTATGGCGAGTTATGGAATATTTCCTTTTATTTCGCCTTATTGTGCTTCAAAAAGAGCATTGGACATTTTGTTTAATTCGTTCGCTCTTGAAAATAAAAAGGGGATAAAAGTTGTTTCGGTTAAACCGGGAGTTATTGCTACTCCTTTGTGGTCGAAGTCTATAAAAGAAAATTCCGCAACTATTGAGAATAGTGTTGAATATAAAAATGAGTCGGATTATTTAAAAAAGAATGCTTTAAAAAATGAGATTAAAGGGTTAAATGTAGGAAAAGTGGTTGAAAAAATTGTTAAAATAGATGGTTTGCAAAATCCGAAATCGTCTTATTGTGTTGGAATAGATTCTGTTGCTGCATCTATAATTTCTGTAATGCCGCAAGAGTTTTTAAATAAGATAATAAAATATAAAGTAAAAAAATTGAAGTGATTGTTAATTTTGCGTAAAATTTATTTATGGAAAAATCCATCTTAAAGAAAAAAAATTCTTTTAAAAAACTCTAAAATCTTTGTGGTTGCATTGGAAAAGTCAAAGGCTTATGTCGACAATACATTAACTGTAATAATCAAAACAGATATGAATATTGGTAATAATTTCTTCATTATCCCTCTCTCCATAAACAAGGATGCAGTTTTTTAACGGGGTGGACATCAATAATATGGTTGAATTTTAAATAGACCGAATAAAACTATTTAATAGAATAATCATATTCATTTATGTGATTTATCAAATCAGTAACCCATCCTCAGTCCTTCCCTTGTCAAGGGAAGGAAGTCGTATATTCCCTGCCCTTTGCAAGGGAAGGGTTAGGGTAGGGTTGCCAATAAATAAGTATCGGTAGACTAAAGTCTACCCTACCTACTGATATTGTACATAATAATGGGTATATATTTAATTTAATTTAAAAAAA
>CACXGY010000083.1 GCA_902767275.1 uncultured bacterium
ACTTTTCTTTTCTTTACCGTCGCAATATAAAGAAAAGAAAAGTACATAAATATTTTTTTTAAATTAAATTAATTTAAATTAAATATATACCAATAAGATTTATTATGTACACACATATTTTTAAAACAGTAGGTAGGGTAGACTTTAGTCTACCGATACTTATTAATCGGCAACCCTTCCCTAACCCTTTCATTGCTAAGGGCAGGGAATAAACATCCTTGACAAGGGAAGGACAGAGGATGGGTTACTGATTATTTATCTTGGTGCGTCTAAACAGCACCTTATTTACTATATTTTAACTTGTTAGAAGTTACATAAAATTATCATAAACAGTCGTGTCACATGTTAAGACATGTTACAAATATTTTCTCTCTTGAAATTGAGTCCGATATATAAACTTTATATACATGTAAGATGTTAAGATAAAAACGATAATGTTAAGTAAAAAAAGATTACCGTTTAAATTAAGAGAGAAAACCCTTCCTAAATGAAAATTTACTCCTCAACTGAGAGGAGTTTTTTTTTGAGTATTTTTGAAAATCTGCTATAATATACCTATGGAAAGTTTAGCGGGTAAAAATTTATCTGTAGCGTTTTATTGGCACATGCACCAGCCTGTATATGAATTAGACGGTGTATTTTTGATGCCGTGGGCAAGGCTTCATGCTGTTAAAGACTATCTGGATATGGTTGCTATTCTGGAAAAATATCCACGACTAAAATTGAATATAAACATTGTGCCTGCATTGTTAGATGAACTCATACAGTATACCGAAGGCGGGTTTGATGATATTCATTCAAGTCTTACAAAATCTAATATTGAAAATCTTGCAAGAAGTGAAAAAGAATATATTCTGAACAATTTTTTTAATACAAAATATGAAACAATGGTTTATCCTTATCCTGCGTATAGAAAACTTTTTAAAAAACGTTTCTCAAGTAATTCTATAACGGTTGATGATTTTACTGATCAAGAGTTTTCGGATATTATGGCATTATTCAACCTTTCTTGGATTGATATAACCCATTATGAAAAATATCCCGAAGTAGAAAGATTAATCAAAAAAGGACATAATTATACTTTAAAAGACAGACTTCATATAATAGAAATCCATAAAAACATAATAGAAGAAATTATACCGACATACAAAAAATACATTGAGCAGGGCAGAATAGAGTTAACTACAAGTCCGTATTATCATCCTATTGTGCCGATTTTGTGTGATTATGCTACTGCGACAAAGAATTTACCCAATAGAGAAAATCTGCCTGTGAACTTTCATCTTAAATTAGATGCACATCATCAGGTAAAATCTGCACTGGATAGAATTGAAGAAGTCTTTGGTGTCAGACCGAAAGGAATGTGGGCATCAGAATATTGTTTAACGGATAAGGTTCTTGAACTTTTTAGCGAAGAAGGAGTTAAATGGTCAATTTCAGATGAATCTATTCTTTCAAAGAGTATAAATTTTGAATTTGTAAGAGATTTTAAAGGAAACCTTGAAGATCCGTATTATCTTTTAAAAACTTATGCGTTTAATCCTGATAAAAATAATATTGATATAATTTTCAGAGATTCGCATATCCCAAATTTAATCAATTTTGAATATTGTAATATTGATACATCTATTTCCTCAAATGATTTATACAATAAAATAAAATCTATTCAAAATAAATTGGTGGTTTCTCCGGATGATAATCATTTGTTGACAATAGCATTAGACGGAGAAAACTGTTGGGAAAATTATCTTAATGACGGGAATGATTTTTTGAATGCAGTCTATTCAAAACTTGAGGCTGATGAAACAGTCGAAACAGTTCTGATTAGTGATTATATAAAAAATGACAGAAATAAGAAAACTCTGAATAAAATCTATCCCGGCTCTTGGATAAATAAGGATTTTAATTTCTGGTTAGGCGATCCTGTTAAAAATCTTGCATGGCAATATTTAAACAATGTTCGTGATTCTCTGAAAAAAATTGTTAATGATGAAGCAAATAATGTCAATCTGAACAAAGCATTAAGAGAGTTATATATAGCAGAAGGCAGTGACTGGTTCTGGTGGTATGGAGAACCGAATAATTCCGGTCAGGATAATGTATTTGACTTTTTATTCAGAGAACACTTGAAGAATACTCACAAACTTTTAGGATATGAATATCCTGAATATTTAGATAATTCTATAATAGAAACAGCCTATGAAAGTTCAGGTATCAGCAATGACGAAGTACCTCAATTTAATTCGGGATGGTTATTTTCTAAAAGTATTGATTTAATTGACGGCCCTGTTTTTCAGGAAAGTAAAATTTTCAACAATATTAATTATGGTTTTGATAATGACAATATGTATTTTAAACTGGAATTGAATCCTAACTTTACGGAAAAAGATGAAAAGAAACCTAAAATACATCAGTTTTATATATATATGAAAAACGCTACTAATAAACAGCATTGTTCTAACATTAGAGTTTCAAATAAGACAGAAGCAGTTTTCCCGATATTAAAAAATAAGTATCATAACGAGTTAGTAATTACGATATTGAATAATAAATTATACCCTTCATATATGTCAAAATCTATGTCAGATAATTTATGGACATTAGTTGATTCTCCGGGATTAAATATTGTTCAAAACGAAAAAATTGATATATGTATTCCGTTTGATGATTTAGATATCCAAAGGGGAGAAGAATTGGAGTTCTTTTTTGTAATCGCAAATATGGGATTACGATATACGTTTATGCCAAAAGACACACCATTAAGTGTTCAACGTCCTTAAAAATATAAAAGTTAAAACTCTGAAACCCATGTTATAGCATGGGTTTCAGCATGTTAAGACATGTTACAAAATAAATTATTTTTGAAATCAGATTATGAAGAATAACTTTATATATTTAAAGAGAGCATAATTTAAGGAGATACACTATGGTACATAAGTGTAACTGTGGCGACTTTGGCTTTAATATTTACGATAGTACAACCATCAACGTCAAAATGAACGGCGGATTATTCGGTGGTATGCGAACAAGTGATATAATAGCCGGCGGAATATTCGGATTATTGAATCGCGGAGTGAGCGGATTTATGGCAGGCTGGGCGATGAAGAATATTGGCACAACTAATTATGCTCCAACAGGCGGCAGTATTTTTGGATTTGGCGGCGGCGGCTACTATGGCGGCAGCGGTTTCGCTATCGATAATACATATAGCACTATGAGTGCTATACCCGCTTCAGGTGCAGGTGCTCCAAAGAAAAATGCTGACGGTACATATACTGTTACTTTACCTAACGGAACAACTTTCACAGTAAGTTCTGACGGTACTCCTGTGACTACTACAACAACAGCAGGCGGAAGTACAACAGCAGGCGGAAGTTCATCAGCAGGCGGAAGTTCATCAGCAGGCGGAAGTTCATCAGCAGGCGGAAGTTCATCAGCAGGCGGAAGTACAACAGCAGGTGGAAGTTCATCAGCAGGAAAAACTCCTACTGCATCTGAGTTTCTTGACTATATAAATGGAGATGCTGCCGGAAGCGTTCACTCTACAAATCATCCAAGTAATCAAGGAGTAGATTCTTTGTTTAAGGGTTCTACCGAAGCAAGAAAAGATTTTAGCGACAAAAAATCAGATAACTCAACTACTAAAGCAAATGATGCTGATTTTAAAAATGCGGTAAAACTTGGAACAGCAAAAGGTAATGATACAGAAAATAGAACAGATGGATATCCTACATATTTTACAATTACTGATTATAGATCACACAATGAATATACTTTCCAATTCTCACGAGTAAAGGATGGAAAACTATATTATAAATGGGATAAAACAGATTCTGATCTAACAAAAGATGACCAAGACAAATATAATAACACAAATTGGGTTGCAAATAGTAGTTTTAATACAGATACGGAATTCGAAGTTAGAATAGTTAACGGAGAGATTAAACTTTCATACGAAGGTGAGGCACTCGCTCATAAAAGATAAAAATATTTGTAAAAGCCAAATCAATTATAAATTATTTGGCTTTAATCTTTTAATAGCATCTCCTTTTGTATTGCCTGTACAGCATTTTTCATTGTTGGTTGCCAATCATTCATCGATTTATTAACAAAAGGTTTAACGGATGTATACCAAACGACATTTTCTCCTGATAAATCAAACCATCTCCATTCAGAAGACCAATTAAATAAACAGAAGGTTTTTTTACCTAAAGCACCAGCCAGATTCATTATACAATTATCACTTGTAAGTATAATGTCACAATTTTTAATTGCTGCTGCGGTATCTTCAAAATTATGAAAAGTTTTAGCAATGTTTATTGTATTTTGATTATCTAATAATAAAATATCCTCATCCGGAACATCTTTATTTAGAATATATATTTCGATATTTTTTAAGTTATTTAATTCTTTGAAATATTTTATAGGAATATTTCTTCTTTCATTTATATTTTTATTTCCGTGAAAGGCAATTCCGATTTTATATTTATTATTATTAAAATATTTTTCTTTATAATCATTGATAAGTTCTTGTCTTACATTGATATAATTTTCTCCAACAGATATAGTATCTATATTTAAATTCAATATTTTAGGGATTGACATAACCGGTAAAAAATAATCAAACTCAAGAGTTTCATAGTTTGCTAACTCATTTGAAATAATTTCAATATCATCACAAGAATTTTTAAATAAACTATATAAAGGTTCTTGTACAACAAACTTTATTTGTTTTGCATATTTTTTTAATCGGTTAATATAACCGTACATTAAAATATTATCGCCATATCCTTGTTCCCAATGAAGTAAAAGAATTTTATCAGATATATCTTTTTCTCCATCCCACAAGGGTTTTGTAAATGAATGAAAAGCATAATTTTCTAAATCAGATGAATATCTTGCGTGATAATATTTGTGCCAGTCTTCGAATTTAGGAAGTTTCATACATAATAATGCATAATCATATTTTTGAATCGATGATAAATTGCCTAGTTTAAATATTTTTTGCCAAGTATTAAAAGATTTATCATATTCATTTGTATATCCTGCAAGAATTGTTATGTTATGCAAATATACCGAATTATATGGATTAATTTCATGAGCCTTTTCAAAAAATTGTATAGATTTTTTTGCGATATCTATTTTACTGTAATCTTTAAAATATAATTGATTATAATAAATACCACAATAATTATATTCTTCTGCTGTTATTTCATCAGGATTTTTTGAGTTTAAATAAATTTCCATATATTTTGTCGATTTTTGAGGAATACCCATTATGTTATATATTTCAGCAATAAAATAATATTCATTTTTGTCATAATTAGTAATTTCTAGCAGATGTTTAATTAGTTCTTCTGTTATATCATATTGTTTAGTATTTACGGTACAATATATAATATTTTTAATAATATTTTTTTCTTCATATATTTTATAATCATAATTATGTGCAAGTTCATAACATATTAGTGCTTTTGCCCAATTTCGTTTATCATAGTATAGTTGAGCACGAATTAATAAATGATTAACATATTCTTGAACCATTCTTTGCAACTCAATTTCTTTTCGCTTTTTAAGGGTTTTATTTACTTTTAATTTTTTCATCATTGAATAATATGCATTAAAAAAAGAACTTGATTCTAAAAGTTTATCTTCTTGAATCAAAGATATAATAAACGCACGATTCATTAATTTTTCTCTCAAAATATCCATACATATATACCCGTTTTTGTTTAACAAACTACAACGACGGAACAGGGACTCCGTTACAACTGAAATATACAATTAAAGAAATTATTCCTATTAAGATTACTATATCCAATACTCGGAATATTCTGGAAAAAACTTTGTATGATAACCAGAATGACGGTATCGCTATCCATAACCAATTATAACCGTGTAAAAACCAATCATTTACATAATTACCTATTCCTAATACAATCAAGGCTGTCGCTACTGTGCTGAAAAGTACACTTTTTATCATACTATCTCCTTTATCTTTTTTATTATCATACTCCATATTTTTATAATTAATCAAATAGTTAAGTTATATTTGTATTATTATATTTATTATGAATTTATTTGAACGTGCAAAATTTTTTAGAACAAAGAAAAGACTTGGTCAAAATTTCCTCATTAATTCTGAAGTTATTGATGATATTCTTGACTATGCACAAATTACAAAAGAAGATACAATAGTTGAGATAGGGCCGGGCGTCGGGTTTGTAACGGAACAACTCGTCAAATACGCAAAAAAAGTTATTGCTATTGAACTGGATGAAGATGCAGTTAAAGAGTTGAAAAAACTTGAATGTGATAATCTTGAAATTATTCATAAAGATATTTTAAAAACTGATATTTCATCTCTTTCAGACGGGAAAGTAAAAGTTATTGCAAATATTCCGTATTATATTACCGCTCCTATTATTTCGCATTTGCTTGGCGAAATAGATGATTTAGAGAATAAAAACAGAAACTCTATAACAGACATAATATTAATGGTGCAAGAAGAAGTTGCACGCAGAATGGTTGCTACGGAAAAAAGTCCGTCAAAGCAATATGGATTATTGACTATATTGGCTCAATTCTGGACAGATTGCGAAATAATAAGACTTGTCGGCAGAAAATCTTTTTATCCGGCACCAAAGGTTAATTCCGCATTGGTTGCTTTAAAAGTAAAAAATAATCCTAAATTGAATCTATCAAATTATTCTTATTTTAGACGGGTTTTAAAAGCGGCATTTTCTCAAAGAAGAAAAAATATAAAAAATTGTTTATCAAATAACGGTTTTAACAAAGACGTCGTTAAAACTGTTCTTGCTAATCTTAACATAGATGAAAATATTCGTGGTGAATCATTGTCAATAGAGCAATTTGGAGAACTTTCAGAAGCACTTTTGAAATCAGAAAAAGAGGTTTGTAATGCAAATAAAGATTAAAACTCCCGCAAAACTTAATTTAACCTTAGAGGTTGTCAACAGGCGTCCTGACGGATTTCATAATATTCAAAGTGTTATGCAATTGATTGATTTATACGATTATTTAACTATTTCTGCCGATATCGGAGAAAATACAATATCTCTATCCGGTACAAGTGATGAAATTCCTTATGATGAAAAAAATCTTGTGTATAAGGCAGCAAAACTTTTCTTTGAAAAGACTAAAATAAGCGGATATAAAATAAATATATTTATCGAAAAAAATATTCCGATTTCAGCAGGTTTAGCAGGCGGAAGTACAAATGGTGCAGGTACTATATACGGATTAAACAAATTATATAACAATCCGTTATCTGTCGAACAAATGCATGAATTATGCGGTTCGCTTGGCTCTGATTTAAACGTCTGTCTTGAAGGCGGGTGTTTACTCGCTACCGCTCGGGGAGAAGTTATTCAAAAACTTCCGTTCAGAAAGTACGGAGTTTCTCTTATAAAACCTGTAAATCTTGGTATTAGTGCGAAAGAAGCATATACAAAATATTCCGAATTAAAAAATAAACCAAAATATGATATGACATCTAAAATGATTGATTCAATTAAAATAGGTACGGATTTATCCCAATTTTTATATAATGATTTAGAAACAGCAGTTTTTGATGATTATAAAGAGTTACAAAAAATAAAATTAATTTACCCTAATGCTATAATGTCCGGTTCAGGTTCGACATATTTCATACTCAATCAAAATATTGAACCGCTGAAAGGGTATTGGATAAAAACAGGTCTAAACTTTATCCCGGACGGCGTTTCAGAAATGTAACAAAACCTTAACATTGTTCCCAAATCAAAGCAACTTTTTTATGAATATATACTTTATATATACATAAGGGATAACTTATTACAGGGTACAATTTAATAGGTAAAACATACGAGGATATCAAAACAAATTCG
>CACXGY010000084.1 GCA_902767275.1 uncultured bacterium
AAAATATAGTCCAAGACAAATAGATATGTTTTTACTACATTATGATGAAGATAAACAAACTCCCTATTCTATAAAATAAAATACTTGTATTTTCTAAAAAATAGTTTATAATAATAGTGTAGGGGGAGGCGAATGCCTCCAACCAGTTCCCTACAACAAGCTTGAAATAAAGATAAAAAGGTGTCCTAGTAGCGATAGGGCACTTTTTATTATTTCTCGCCAATTGTTGTTTTTCATAGGCTCCCTCCTGCTTGGTTGCTCACGTTAAACGGCACCGGCAAAAGCGTGGTTTTGCCTCTGTGCCTCTGTTCGCAATCCGCTTTCCTCCCTCGAACCAGTTGGATGTCGCTATGCGTATAAGGAGGAAGTTCTGAAGGACTTCCCTACATTACTATATTAACATATTTTCTTATAAATTAAAGACAATAGATTTTTATTTTCTAACAATTTTTTGTTTTTTATTAAGTTATACCTATCTGAAATTTGTGCTATAATCAAAGTGTTATGAAGAAGAGCATCTTAATATTATTAATAATCTGTCTGACAGTGTTTATCGGTTTAAAAATAAATTGGGATAAAACTTCTGCTAAAAATGAACGTACAGAAGTCGTTGTCTGGACATTACAAATGGCTAGTTTTTCCGATTATATAAACGGAATAATCAAAGAATACGAAACACAAAATCCAAATATAAAAATAAAATGGATTGATGTTCCGTTCTCGGAAGGCGAAAAAAGAACTCTTGCATCAATTTTGAGTAATAATCCTCCGGATTTAGTTAATTTAAACCCGGATTTTTCGGCAATATTGGCTCAAAAAGGTGCATTAGAGTTGATTCCGGAGAATAAATTATCCGAGTTTAATGAAGATGTTGTTAAATCATTAAAATATCAAGGGAATTTATATGCAATTCCTTGGTATGCTACTTCCGCCGTCACAATATATAATAAAAAATTATTTAATAACTCAGGAGTAAAGACTTTCCCAAAAACATTTAATGACATAGCAAATATATCTGAACAAATCAAAAACCGAACCGGAGCATATGCTTATTTCCCGACAATAACGGAAAATGATACAATGTTAAAAATATTGAATAAGTATGGTGTAACTACTGAGAATATAGATTCTGATGAAAGTGTAAAAGTTTTTGATATGTACAAAAAACTTTATCAAAATAAACTTATACCTGCAGAAAGTATAACTCAGACTCATCAGGAAGCACTCGAAAAATATATGTCAGAAAATGTTGTATTTTATCAGGGTGGTGCAAATTTCTTATCTATGATAAAAGATAATGCTCCAAATGTTTATCAAAATACCGAAGTAGCACCCCAAATAGTTGGGAAATTAGGTCAAAACGACTTTTCTTTAATGAATTTTATAATTCCTGTTAGAGCAAAACATAAAAAAGAAGCATTGGATTTTTGTTTATTTCTTACTAATCAAAAAAATCAACTTGAACTTGCAAAAATGACAAATGTTATATCAACAAATAAATATGCACTAAAAGACAAATTTTATAACTCTGACAATGATGTAATGGCTAGAGCAAGAATGTATAGTGCAAGACAAATAGGACATATAAATCCTGTTGTGCATCAGCAAAACAACCAAAAAGACATAAATTTGTTGATAAACACAGGTGTGCAATCTGTTTTGTTAAACAAAGACAATACTATATCTGTGTTGAAACAAATAAAAAGAGATATATCAAAACTCAAGTAAGTTAAGAGTGAGGAAATAAATGCTAAATAATGAAAAACAAATATTTTTTCTTGGTCCTAAAACTTCATACACTGATGTAGCAAAGGAAGTTTTTAAATCAAAATATAATTTAGAGAATTACATTGATGTTGAAAAGCCAACAATAACATCAATAGCATCAGAATTATATAATCTGAATAATAGAGAATCAGTAGCAATTTTGCCTATAGAAAATTCAATAGAAGGGATTGTAAAAGAATCTATTGATAATATTTCAAGAATACCTGATAAAGAAGTAAAAATACTTGCGGAATGTATAATTCCCATTAATCATTGTTTAATTACTTATGCAAAAGATTTATCAGAAATAAAGACGATAATTTCTCATCCGCAAGCGATATCACAGTGTTTTGATTATATATATAAAACATTTGGAGAGAACGTTGTGTATCAATCAGAATCGTCTACTGCAAATGCCGTAATGAAATTGGATAAAAATGACAAAACAGTTGCTGTTATCGGAAGCAGGTATTCTGCAGAATTTTATAATAAACCGATTGTCGAAGAAAATATCAATGATGAAAAATTTAATCAAACAAGATTTTTAATGGTTGGTAAATTACAATTGCCAAAACAAGAAACCGATTATAAAACCAGTATAACCTTTGCAACCGAAAACAAATCAGGTGCTTTGTGCGAAATATTACAAATCTTACAGAATCATGAGATTAATATGTCATATATTTCCTCACGTCCTTCCAAAAAAGGATTGGGAGAATACATATTTTATATAGATTTTGACGGAAAAGTAACAGATTTAAAAGTATCAAAAGCGATGTTTGAAGTTTTGCAGCACACATCAATGTTCAAACATTTAGGAACATACCCAAAGGCATAGAAACGAAAATGTTTTATCTGTTTAAACTTCTTTTTATAACATCTGATACCCAAGGAATGTAACTGAATTTCCCTTGAATAGAGGTTAATATTAGATATAAAACTATCAATGATACTGTTCCGCTGACAATAGAGTATCTGCCAAAGAAGAACGGTGTATTAAAGTATACTATTATTTTTATAACCAGAATATTTACGAACGGAATAAAACTTAATATTTGTGCAATCATTGCGGAAAAAACTTTAAGTAACCAATAAAACATTACCAGAAAGAATGATTGAAAAATATGATACTGAATAAAGCCTGACATTCTTCCGCCACGAATGGCATTCAATATAAGCCAAATAAAACCTATCAAACCAAATGTGAAATAATTTACGGCAGCAATCAATCTGTCAAAGATTGATGGGGTCGAATAATGTTCTCTAAAATTCTGCAACGATTTCATCCTTTCTGCTTTCTTCAATAAAATCTTCAATAACTTGAATATATACAAGTTTAAACTCATCATTTTCAGGACTTAAACCAACCGCAGCCTTATATGAATATATAGAACGTTCAATTTCGTTATTCATATAATATGTGTTTGCAATCAATATGTATAAGTCAGGGTCAAGTTGAGATATTTTTAATGCTTCTTTATATTCTGACTCGGCCTCAGAAAATTTTCTTTGGTTAGAGTACATATTTCCTAACAAAATGTGTGCTTTTGATTGATCAGGTTCAATTTCAATTGCTTTTTTATATAATTCAATTGCCTCATCATAGTGACCAAAATCAGATTTTGAGATTGCATAACAGATATATGCTCTGTATAAACTATCTCCATCTAATTTAAGTGCTTTTTCAAAATATTGGTTTGCTCTTGCTTCATCTTTTTTTAGAGATAATGTGTTTGCAAGACACAATGCAACAGTTTGATTATCCGGTTCAAGGCTAAATACTTGGCTGTAATATTTGAAGGCGTTATCATAATCAAACAGTTTAAAACAAACGTTACCTAAGTCCACTAAAGCAGTTAAATTTTGCGGATCTAAAGATAATGCTTTTTCATAGTACGCTTTTGCTTCTACAAAATCTTCAAAGTCATGATACAACATTGCTATCGAGTTATAGATTTCAGGTTCAGTTGATACAAAATCCAATGTTCTGTTGTACCATCTCAGTGCTTTAGAGAAATTCTTCATCTCAGCGTATGTATTAGCCAAATTATAGTAAACCAAATAGTTGCTAGGGTTAACAACCATAGCACGTTCAAAATATTTTAAAGCCTTTCTGTATTCTTTTTCAAAATAGTAGATACTACCAATGTTTAATATAGCCTGTTCATCTTGCGGATCAATAGACAACAATGTTTCGTAAACAGAAATTACTTTGTCGTAATCTTCTTGCATAGCATAATACTTTGCAAGTTCGTGATAATTTTCTGTATTTTTAGGATCTCTTGCCATTGCAAGAACTACTTTTTGTATCGATTGCTTTATATCTTCTTGATTTTCCATAATTTACTCTGTTTTATCCTTCTTTATTATTTTATTGATTTATCAATATTTATTGATTTATCAATATGTATCATATTTTATACTATTTTTGAATTTTCGTAAAGAGTTGACCTCTCTATTTATATTCTGAATATTCTTCAGATTCTTTCATCCACTCATCGGATGAAATGCTGAAAGCGTGGTTCCAAAATTTTTCGATTGCATAAGTTTCTCTTTCTTCTTTATGCAATATATGTACAACAACATCACTGTAGTCAAGCAAATTCCAACGATTACGTTGATCATTTTCAATTCTGCTCGGTTGTCTTGAGAAAAATTCTTTTAATTTTAATTTCACGGATTCTGTTAATGCCTTAACTTGTGTGCTTGCTTCTGCGGAGCATATAACAAAATAATCAGCAAAAGATGATACGTTGCTAATATTTAAAATTGTTATATCCTTTCCTAATTTTTCATCTAATACTCTTGCTATTACACAAGCCAGTTTATATGATGTAATTTCTTTTTCTGTTTTATTATTTCCCATACTCTTTCCTGCTATTAATTATTATTTTCAAAATTTTTTACAAGTTCCAATCTTTTCAGGTGTCTTTCTCCGTTAGAGAAAGGAGTTTCTAACCAAACTTTAACAATATCGAGTGCCAAATCTTGTCCGGTTATTCGTTCTCCAAGACATAAGATATTAGAATTATTATGTTCTTTAGTCATTCTTGCAGAGAATGTATCTGTGCAATGAGAGGCTCTTATTCCGGAGAATTTGTTTGCCGCAATAGACATTCCGATACCTGTTCCGCATACAAGTATACCATTGTTACCGGTTTCAATAACTTTTTTAGCAACTTTTTCAGCAAAAATCGGATAGTCACAAGATTCGGTTGAGTTTGTTCCCAGATCTTCAAATTCATACCCTAAAGGAGTAAACACTTCTTTAATTTTTTCTTTAAGGTTATATCCGCCGTGATCAGAACCAATAAATATTTTTACCATAAATATTAAGCCTCTACTTTTCATTACTATTGTAACAAAAAGTTAAGATTTATACAAGTAACTCTAAAGATTTTTAGGAAATGAGCCGTAGTTAATATTGTTAGTACAATAGATTGATTAGGGGTATCTGTATGGATAAATATTTTAACGTGGATGTAGATGAGATGATGGTGGATTTTGCGGAGATGACAGGTTTCAATTTTAATTGTCAGGCTTTTCAAGATATTAAACGAGAAATCAGTGAATATGCAAAACAACCATACACGTTTAAATATGGTAATTACGATATGGTAGATTATATGCATTCGTTGGCACAAGGAGCGTAGTATGAATAAAAAAGATTTTGACAACGGATGTTTTTCAGCGGGATGGACTGAATTCGAAAAAGAACATAATTTCTCTCAAAAACAAAGAAAAGATTTAGCAGAATTACTCTTTGAACTGGAAGATATGAAAAAAGATTTTATGAGGATTTCAGAAAAGAAAGACCGATTGTCAAATTTGATGAAATTCTATAACGGCGGGTTAATCGCCGAAAATTAAGAGAGGTATGGATAGCAAATAGCAAAATGTAAATAGCGAGAAATAATGGTGCAAGTCAATTGCACCATTTCTTTAATGAATATAATTTTGCATATAATCATAATTAATATGAACTAAAATAATAAAAGAGGAAGTAAAAAAATTTTATGATATAATAAAAATATAACCAAAGGAGAGGTGTCCGAGTGGTTTAAGGTGCAAACCTGGAACGTTTGTGTGGGGGAAACTCCACCGCGGGTTCGAATCCCGCCT
>CACXGY010000085.1 GCA_902767275.1 uncultured bacterium
GAATTACGTAGAACAAAAGATATTACCTTCTAACCCATTCGTTACATTAGATGAAAACGGTGTTGGAAGATTGATTGAACTTTCTATTAATGAAGGTAAAGAAATCAATCATAGTTTAGTTGGCGGTATCTGTGGTGAACACGGTGGCGACCCTGATTCTGTAAAATATGCTCACAGAATCGGTTTGAACTACGTTTCTTGCTCACCATTCAGAATCCCACAAGCAAGACTTGCGGCTGCTCAAGCAGTTATTGAAAGCAAAAAACTTGCTAATGTGTAGCGGATTTTGCGTAGAGCGAAGTGAGTGGAACGAACTAGCTCGAAGAAACGCCGAAATAGTGAACAGCAATTTTGCGATAGCAAAATGTAGAGAACGACTTGAAGGCGTAAAGCAATAATCCAAGACAGGGGTAAATGAAAAGTAGGTCAGTCACAGCCTGACAGAAAATAAAAGTAGGATGCGGTAGATAAAAAACCTACCGCATCTTTTTTATTATTGTGTTGCGGTAATCAAAGATTACCACATCCTACATTTGTATTATTCGGTACAGCCCGTCTTTAAATATTGCTAGGCTGAAGCCTACTCTGCGTTTTACCTTATGTTCTATTTAATATCAGGAATATTTTTAGTAATTGTAAATATGTCTTTTAAAATACCTTTAATATCTCCTCCAGTTTCTAGTCCAATTTTTCCGCCCAAACCAACAGACAGTGTTTGTAATGGCTTATCTGACAAGTTTTTGCCATATTTTTGAGCTATATCTGTACTCAAACCAGTAGATAGTGTTTGTAATGGCTTATCTGACAAGTTTTTGCAATATTTTGTGATAGCATCTTTAGCATATTTACTAAATAATCCTGTAGATACTTTACTTAATATTGTGTTTCCTCCGCCTGCAATTCCTTTGCATACCATAGTCGTGTTCTTCTTTTTTCTTTTTATACTACTTTTACAAATTTTTGACTACAATCTGTTAACATGGATATAAAGTTTATATATTTTTAAAAATTGCCCAACTTTATGTAATAAAACTTCATATATTGTTAAAAATAAGTAATGTCGCTATGTTTAAGGTTCACAAAACTTAATATATAATAAAATCATTAGAAGTTTAACTTCTGATTTAGTAAAAAATTACAGATAAAATTTCATCAAAATTATGAGTATAAAACAATTATTAGGTAAAAAAAATAAACGTATAAGACAACAAAGAGGGTTAACACAAGAACAATTAGTATGACTCTTATATATAGGGAATACAAGAAACAAACTCGTAAATTTACATTAATCAGTAATATCAATAGTTTTATCTGTTCGCGGTTTTGATTTCCTGCGAACCAGAATTTATAAAAACAGACAGTTTGCAATTTTTGGGACAGTAATACTTTATAGTTTTAAATATTAACAACTGTAAACTATTCAGTAATTACCTATTGAAAAGTTCTTGTTTATAGTTTTTTCTTATAGAAAATCCTAACTATAAACTATGAGGTTGTAAATGGATAACTCGATAAATTCACTATTATCAAAGATTGCGAGTAAAAAAAATCAATTTAAAAAACTTTTTAATGACGATAAAAACAAAGAACAACTGTATAAATGGCTTAAATCAGAACTTGCATATACTTCAAACAATATTGAAGGGAACACTTTAACAAGAAAGGAAACAAGACTTGTTATTGAAGAAGATATAACATCATCTTCTAAGCCCTTTGTGCATTATCAAGAAGCAGTAAATCACGCTAAAGCATTTGATTATATCATTGATATTTTAAAATCCGGTAAAAAAATAAACGAAAATACTGTTCTTGAAATCCATAAAAGACTTCTGTCAGGGATAGCAAGTAGGGTAGACTTCAGTCTACCTACATTTTTTGGTTGACTAAAGTCAACCCTACTTATTAGTGCAAATATGTGCAAATAGGGTGCAAAAAAGTGGACATTTTTGGTACCAAAACCGGACTTTTCGGACATTTTAACTCAACCGACTTCCGACCTCATAAAATTGCTAAGATTTACTAGAATTAGTAGTCTTGCCGATTTAAAAAAATTACCCCTTCCGACCAAATGTCCTGTTAAAAGGTAGTTCTCATCCATTTTCACATTTTCGATAAAACAAAAACAGGGATTAACCCTGTTTTTGTTTTATAAATTCGGAGAAGGAGGGATTTTATCGGATTATTCGGGTGAGCATAGCACTCTTTTCACTATTAAATCCTATCGGATTTAGTCGTTCAATCGTGCTATTTGC
>CACXGY010000086.1 GCA_902767275.1 uncultured bacterium
GGATACATTCAGTGTTCCCGTTCCTTCAACACTGTCTGCAACTATTTTATCCGATGTTCCGTTCTTCAAGTCCATATCTATTGACATGTCCGTTGTAGTATTATCCGCCAAGGTTAATGAACGTAGTGACAATCTGCCGATACTATTATTTGACAAAGATAGTCGAGTATGACCGTTCAATTTAAAATAACAATCTCTAACCAAATCTTCTTTTTGGATATTAAAGTCAGTTATAAAATCTTCTTCTGATTTTTTATCATCATCAATATAACCGACATTAATCATTTTACCCTTAATTGTAATAGAGCCATCTCCATAAGCCTCGATAGTAGAATCACTACCTTCAGGTGCTTCTATACCATCATTAATTGTAACATTATATCTGTGATATATAGATGAATCATAAGGATCTATATACCCTCTTGCATAAACTATCAATTTAGAATTATCAAGATAGATTGAGTTTTTATTTTTACCCGCTTTGTTACCTGAAATGTTAACGTTTTTGTTATACGCAGCAATGAGGATTTCACTGCCTTCTGAGGCATATATAGCACCACCTTTTTTAGATGCTGTATTGTTTGTAAAACTTGTATCTATAAAATATGCCTTTGTATTTTCAGGCAAGAACACAGCACCACCGTTAGCGGCAGAGTTTTTATTAAAGGTCGAATTAACCACCATAACATCATCTTTAGCACATATAGCACCGCCGTTAGCAGAGGCTTTGTTTGTATTAAACTTTGCATTTTCAACAAGAACATTACCACCTGCGTATATAGCCCCGCCATTTACCGCTTTATTAGAAGTAAATGCTGCCGAATGTGTTTCATTATTCTCAAAATCATATCCGTTTATAGTAACATTACCCTCTGCATAAATTGCACCTCCATTACCGAGTTCATCTTTTGCAGTGCCGGTTGCACTATTACTTGTAAATGTAACATTTTTAGCAGTAACATCCTTTTCGGAATATATAGCACCGCCGCTTCCTGAAGTATTTGATTTAAATGTTGTTCCGGATGTACCATATTTTGCATAATCACCGCTATTATTTATATCAACATTTCCGGTTGTATAAATCGCACCACCTTTTCCAATAGTTTGTTTAGTGGTTTCTTTTTTTGCTTTCTTTAGAACATTACCGTTTTGCATAGTAATTGTTCTGACAGTTGTCTTGGTCGATTTAGCACTATTTGATGTAAAGTTTGAGTTTGTAATATAGACTGTTGCACCTTCGTTTTCATTATAAATAGCACCACCTGCTTCTGCAGCAGAGTTTTTGTTCAAGGTTGAGTTCATAACAACTAAGTCTTTATCTGAATTAGAATAAATAGCCCCGCCCATACCTGCTGAATGGGTAATCTTTGCAGCACCTTCTTTTTCGGCATAAGTGTAACTCTTTGTACTTACCGTAACTTTTGCACTTGCAGAATTGGATGTCAATGTTGCCTGATTTAATTCTAAAGTACCTTCATTGTATATAGCACCGCCTTTAGGGGTTTTATAGGTATACTGAGCAACACCGTTTACAACATTTACTCCCGGATTGCCTTTATCATCTTTATCATAAGTTTGATTGCTGTAGGTTGCTTTATTTTTTGTAAAACTACCTGCTATAGGATAGTGATCTGTAATTGTTTCATCATTTGATTTTATTGTAATAGTACCTTTGTTATAAATAGCACCACCCATACCGTTAGTTGAAGTGTTACTTGTAAATGTATTTCTGGTAACTTTTTGATTTGAAGGGTTTGTAAACGCATCTAATACAAGAGTAGAACCTTCTTCGTTATATATAGCACCACCGTTGGTTGCTTTATTTGATATAAAATTACCGCCTCTGACATTCAAGACACCTTCATCAGTATTATATATAGCCCCGCCATTTCCTGTTGCACTATTTAGATAATATGAAGAAGTTTGAGAAGTGAACTCCCCTCCTATATTTGCAACTGCACCACCATTAGTAGCAGTATTTGCATACGCTGATTTTGACTTAGTTCCGAAAGTGCTTCCTGTAACTTCCATCTTACCTGTATTATAAACAGCACCGCCATCACCGTCTGCATGGTTTCTTGTAAATGCCGCATTAACGGATACTGTCGTTTTTAAACTATCAATATCAACACCTTCTGCAGGTGCGTTATATATAGCACCACCATTTTGTCCTGCACGGTTATCGACAAATTTTGAATTTTTTATTATCAGATTTGAAATATAATTATCCGAGTCAACTTCTATATCTTTTTGTACGTTGTATATTGCACCACCATTAACGGCTTTGTTTGAATAGGATACTTTCTTTGTCGGATTAGTACCAAAATTCCCATAAGTAATATTCATTTGCCCGAGGTTGTATATAGCACCCCCGTCTATAGGATACATATTACTATTATTACTATAAAACAATGCTTTATTACTTTTCTTTGCACCTGTAATATTAACAATACCATTTTCGGCATTATATATTGCAGCACCGTCTTGACCGTCAGTTCCGGAATTTCTTATACCCGTCTGGTTAAGATTAATAGTCCCGCCATTATTTGTAATCATATTCCTAAACTTGTTAAAGGTTGTTTTATTAGCAGTGAAGGTTTTTCTTTCATTAACAATCATGCCTGTAACATCATCGGCGGTAATTGTTTTATTATTCATATTAACTGTCAAAACATCAGGTTTTTGAATATTTCTAGGGGTTGCGAGTTCACCCTTTGTTGTTGGCAGGTCTTCCCACGTATCCACGGTTATATTTTTCTTCAAAGTCAATGTATATTGCGAACCATCCTCATAATTCACGGCATACACAAACGGATTTGTTGCCTGATCTATATAATCGGCAACAGAGAATATAAAAGTTCCTGCATTTGTCAATCTTATCTTATACAATGGATTATTGTCATCATCATAAGTATAAAGAACTTTTGTTTTATTCCCGAAACTATCCAGCATATAAGTTCGAGAACCCAATGATGCTTTAGTGTTGAAGAACTTAACTGTTACGCTTTTATTTCCGTCAAGACCGTCAACAATATTAAAACTGTCTTCATCAAAATAAAATTTTCCTGTTCCTGATACGGAAGTAAAGTTAAACACATCATATTCAATGTTGTCAGGATTTATATTAACATCAAACCCGAGTTTAGTATCTTGACCTACAGTTAGTTTTCCTGCGTAAACAGTATTTTTATAATTAAACTGATCTTCAGTTATAAAAGATAAAGTTCCGCCTTGAAGATTCATAGCGGCACGTTTTGATGCAGACCCGAAATTTCCGCCGAAGTATACTGTACCCGTAGGTTTTGCACTGGAAACAGATGTCGGATTATTAATATATATCGTTAAATCTTTGTTATAATCTACACCGCCGTCAACTCTTAAAACAGAATTGTCATAAGCGGATAAATACAATTTTTGTTTTGAACCACCCATATAAATATCATTAGGTCGTCCTGCCTGCTGATTGTTAACAAACTTTGTCAAACCGGAATCTTTCGCAACAACGGTTAAATCTCCTTTCATCATAGCAATTGCACCACCTTTAGTTTGTGCAAAGTTATCGTCAAAGATAGTATTTATAATCGTCATTGCTTTATTAGCATATATAGCACCGCCATATCCGGCACCTTTAGATGAATCTCCTGATGCGGAATTATGAACAAAAGATGAATTAATTACTTGTGTTATAGTTCCGCCATTACTGTAAATAGCACCACCGTTACTTTTTGCACTGTTATTGATAAAATCTACAGTATTTATACTTCTAACGACTCCCCCTCTAATCCAAATTGCTCCGCCATAGTTTGCATGGTTTTCATAAAACCTTGAATTTGTAAACGTGCCATTTGCCGTAGACGCAACATCAAAAACCCCGCCATTAATAGTTTCATCTTTTCCGACCCACTCATAATCTCCGGATTTTGCAAATGAACCGTCTAAAACTTCTCTACCTGCCGCACAGGCATCATACGGGAACATGCCCGCAAATACTACAGTTGTTAATAGCACTAAAATAGCATTCAATCTTTTCATAATTTCAATCTCTTATCTCATTGCGTTGGGGTTTATTTTCTATTTTCATACATACTAGGGGTCTAATATCATTATAATGTTTTGTTTACAAATTTCAACCCTAATTATTAAGCAAATATGAAAATTGATACAAAAAATCATCTTTTTATATGAGAATATTCAAGATTTCAAATAATATTTTTATATAAAATAACTACACGTATTTTTTAATTGGATTTTATAGGGGATTTATCATATAATCTAAATATGAAAAGATTTTCTTTAATATTAGGATTATGTGTATTTATCAGTCTTGGTGCAAACAGTGCTGAGTTAACCGTTTCGGCATCTAATGCGGGGAATTCTACTGATGAAATAAATTCCTCTTTTTCTCAAAGCAAAGATACAAAATGGTTTATTCACAGAATAAAACCCACTGACAAAAATAAAACTCAACAAAAAGTAAAAAAGATTAAAATTCCTGAATTTGATGAAACAGAATATGTAATTATTCATCCTAATAAAGAAACAAAAGACTCGCAATCTGATAAACAAGTTGTGCAACAGGCTGAAAAAAAGGTTGAAAAACAAAATGTAAAACAAGAATCAACATCCGCAAAAACAGTTGAAAACCAAAAAAGTGAATCTGTGCAAGACAAACCTGCACAAAAACAAAAAGAAACCGTTCACACAACTCAGCCCGCTCAAAAAGTTATAAGTAATGAAGAAAAAGAAGATAAAACTAAATTAAAGCAAGAGGAAGAAAAGAAAAGATACAGAGAACTGGAGGAATTAACAGAACAATATCAGCAGGCAGTTGCATTGTATACGGATAATAATTTAGATGCTTCACTAGAATCATTCTCAAAAATTCCCGAAGATAAAAGACCTCCTGAAGCATATCTGTTAATGGGTAATATTTTAATGGATAAAGGGAAAAAAGATGATGCTGTATTTATGTATGGCAGAGCGATTTTGACTGATCCGACATATTACAAGGCTTATTATAATCTCGGAAATGTTTATCTTTCTGATGATAAATTTAACATGGCAATAGAGCAGTTCAAAATGGCAGGGAAACATAATCCTAATAATCCGTATATTTATTATAATCTCGGATGTGCATATATAAAAGCGGGAGAACTTAAAAAAGCGAAATCGGCTTTTATAAAAGCATTGGAATTAAAAAATTCTGTTCCTGAGTTTCATTATAATCTTGCCTTTGTATACAAAAAATTAGGGAAAGAAAAACTTGCAAAGACATATTTATCTAACTACAACAAATTAACGGGGCAGGTAGATTAAATTATTGTCCGATAGAGTTTGCAAACTCGTTATAAACAGCCATTCTGTAGTTAAACGCATCTTCTGATGTATTGAAAATATTGTTATATCCGCTTTCTATATCGCCATAAGTAGAACGATTTTCACTTTTCATCATTTGTTCATGAGTGTTTGTATAAGGCGAAAGAGGGAAAATATCTGCCATTTGCATATATGTCGGCAGTCTAAAACTAACATCCTCATAAGCGTTGAATGCGTTTTTAATACGATTTAATCTTGTTTCAAAATTCAATCCGCCGCAATCGTTATCATCTGAGATAACAGGACCTGCTGCGTATTCATCATTCCATCTTTGTTTTTTAAATTCGTGCATAACACTATCAAAGTTATCGGCTTTGCTCCAATCGTTTCCTGCGGTAAGTCCAAGGTTGTTAAATCTGGAATCGTCAGTACATTTTTCTCCAATTAATGAAATGTCGTTTCTGCCTGTTTTTTCTCTGATTTGGCTGGTAATATACTGCATTTGCTGATAATTAGGAATACGACCTTCTCCGCAATAATTACCCATGTCATAATCCCCAACGTGTTTTGCACTATCAAAGAATATTGAATCAAATCCCAATTCTACAGCCCAGCAACACGCATCAATAAATGCTTTTTCATCTTTATCCCAGTTAAAAGGTCTGCCTTGTACTGTCATTTGCCCTTCTGATAAAGGCATTCTTATACCTGTTTTTAGTCCTCTTATATGTGCCAAATCATTAAATGCTTTAACTTGTTCATCATCACCCATTCTTTGCCCGTCACGAGAAAGATTGTGAGAAGTTAAATTCCTTGAAATTCCTGAATGTAAATCTACCGAATAAAGTGATTTATCTCCTATTTTATTATCATCACGGTTCCCCATTGTAGGGTATAGTTGAGAGAGTATTATACAATTTGCATAACTTTTTGATGATGGCGGAATTGCAGGTAATAATTTAATCACATTCAGCAATCCTTCTTGTTTTTCATCGCCTTGAGTCATCGCAACCAATCTTGGATTTATTTCAATATAGTTTGCTCTCCTTCCCCATTTATCCCCGTAATCAGGAGATAAAATGTATGAAGGTATATCGTAATGATTGTTTAAGGTACAAATACTTTGAATTGCCTGTTCCGGTGTTCGTTTCAACAAATCCTCCGGATTTATAGTGACCCAATTTTTACCCGAAGAAGTTCGATACATTCTTGATTCTGTTTCATCATCTTTACAAATATTGTTTCTTCCGGTCAGTATCCAGAATAATTTTTTTGCAGGTTGTTGATCGCCGTAATATCCACGAAAACTAATTGCGGCTTTGTTATATGCTGCAATATTATCTAAACCGCTTTCATTATATGAACGGCTATTTTGACTGCATTCTTCTTTTTTATTTATTTTTGAAGAATGTTGTATTCCGACGGGATTATTACGATTAATCTTCATACTTATATTAAAACATGATTTGTTTATTTTTTGCTAGTGCAAAAAAAAATAAGGACTGTTTTGCAGTCCCTATTTTTTTAAATATTAAAAAGTCTAAGAAATTCTTCCGGGAACAACAACTCCGCCTTTAAGATTTTTCTTGTAGTATTCAACGTGTGGTTGAAGAACACTGTCAAGAACGTCAGGAAGTTGTTTTCCTGTCATAATTGCTGTTACGATTTCTTGATAAACAGTCGCATACGCTCTTAATTGAGTCATTGCACCTGCCGCAGCAGGAGTTAATCCCAATTTAGAAGTTTCAACTTCTTCCACAAATAAAGCACCTGTAGAATCATAAGATTTTGTCAATGCACCGATATATGCTTTTGCATTTTCAGAACATACACCATTATCTGAAGGAACAGTCAAAGCAAATACTAATTTGTTTGCAGGGTTAAAATGTGCTTCTGCTGAGTGGTGCATTGCATCAGGCACTTTTGCAACTTGTTTCAAAGTATCTTTTACTGATTCATTTTGCATTTGTGCGTGCCAATAAACGGTATTTTCAAACATTGAACCCATATATTGATGAACAGATGCTTCAATTCCGTTCAACTTAGCATCAGCCCAGAAGATACCTTCTTTTAATGCATCATTTTCTTCTAAATCAGTTGACAATGATAATGTTGAAATCTCTTGTGCAGCATTTAATAATGAAATCATATCTTCTTTTTTCAAGCCTGCCCAGATGAGAGTAAATAAAGCATGGTCATCAAATGCTGAAAATCTTCCGCCAACATCGTCATGGATAAACAAATCACCAATCCAATTTTGTTCGATTGATGTTCTTCTTAATTCTGATTTTTCAGAATTTTTATCTGTCACTGCTATAAAGTGTTTAGCAGATGCTTTAAGAGCATCATCTTCTGACATACCTTGTGATTTGTATGCATCAATAAGCATTTGTTGTACTCTTAGAAATCCGTCTTTTGTTTCAAAAGTTGAACCTGATTTTGATGCAATCATAAAATTAGATGATAGAACGTTATTCCCTAATTTTGTTAAAAATCTTTCTAAACTGATTGAATCAACATCTGAATAAAATTGAACTCTGTCGCCGCAAATATTCAAACCATTGATAGATAACATGTGTTCAACTGTGTGTTTACTTCCGCCAATACCCATAACACTTAATACAGCGTTACCGGTTTGTGCTTTAAATTTTTCAGCCATTGAGTATAATTCATCGACTCTTTTTAATTGTTCTTGCGGAAGGTTAACCCAATTTAAGAATTTACCTTCTTTGTTTGCTCTTGATGCGAATTCGCTTACAAATTCAGATATTTTTGATTTATATTTTGAGAAATCAATTCCTGAAAATGTTGTTTTAATTGATGACATTTTTGTAACCATAATTTTTCCCTTTTTTAATTATTAACAATTAGTATTTTATTATAAATATAAGAAATAGTGAAGTTAGGGTTTAAAATCCGTGCTGAATTTTAAAAACGTTTAAATATAAAATTATTCTGTTTAATTATTAAGAAAATATAACAATGTAACAGAATAACAAATTATTGTTACATTAGGAAAACACTGATATAACGTTATAAAAAGAGTTTAGTTTTAATGGAATTTGTAAATCTAACACTTGAAAAAATCAAAACACGGTTTAGACTATTAGTGTATACATTTACCAAAAATTTAGTTAAAAGAATATAGTTGAAGCGAGGATATGTTTCAAAAAAATATATAAGTTTGTTAGTAATATCATACTCATTTCTTTGGTAAGGGAATGACTGAGGATGGGTTACTGATATGATAAATCGGTGCGAAACATCGCAATCTATCACTGCTGTTTTAAAAATATTATTGTACATAATA
>CACXGY010000087.1 GCA_902767275.1 uncultured bacterium
ATCTCTCTTGTATATATAAAGTATATAACTTTGAAAAAATTGACTTTTTTATAACATTTTTATTACTTATCGTTTACAAAACTTAATTAAAAGGTTAAAAATAACTGCTATGTTTAAATTTTTTAGAAAAATTTTTGATTATAAAAAGCAAATTAAAGATTTAAAATACAAAACTGAGTCTTTAATTTTTGATTTAAAACACTCCCTATCTATATCAGAAAAATATTTTCCCTATATGAAAACAACAGATAAAATCCAATTATTAATTTTAAGGAGAAATTTATGGATAAAGAAATGATGGCAAAATATGCACCGGTTATATTGATAGTTTTTGTTATGTTCTTTCAATATAATTTATTTGTTACCCCGCAAGAGTTAGAAATACAACATCGTCAAATTTTAGAAACTGTTTCACAGAAATATATGACAAAAGAAGAATCTAGTAATTTAAAAAATCAACTTTCTGATATGCAAAAAAAGGTTGATAAAATTTATGATGCCATTATCGGCGGAAAGGAATAATCTATGAGTTTGATTAGGATTGAATATGGTTCTCTTGCTTCTTCACAAGATATGAATCATAATTTTGAGTATTTAGAAGATATTATATCTTCTCTTTCATCTAATATAACGGATAAAACATCTTCTTTTTCATCTACAGTGCAAACTTTAAACAGAAGCGTTCAAGAGTTGCTTAATTATAGAGCAAGTTTTGTATCTGTAGGAGTTATTTTGCCTTATGCAGGAGATGTAATACCCGACGGGTATTTATTATGTGACGGCTCTGAAGTATTAGTAGAAGATTTCCCTGAATTACATAATGTCATAGGGTATTTATACGGGAGTTCTGATAGTACATCTTTTTGTTTGCCTGATATGAAAGATAAAACATTATGGGGTGTTGGCGAACACAATTTGGCAGAATATATAACTTCTAAACTTCCAAATATTAAAGGACAATTCAGATTAGTTGGTACGGAAGGATCAAGTGCTGTTTCCGGTGCGTTTAGTGCAAGTACAAAAGGTGGTAGTTACGGTCAGGGGCATGAACCATCTGCATCTAACCCATTAATGAAATTTGATGCTTCTCGTTCAAATAATATATATGACAGTAATTGTTCTATTGTTCAACCACCGTCTATTGCCGTTCAATTTATTATTAAATATTAGCAGAAAGGATTTTTATGAAAATTTTTTATTATGACAAAAGAACTAAAGAATATATTGGATTTACAAACGCTCAACCGCATCCTTTTAAATCCGGAGAATTTATTTTCCCTCCTAATTCAACAAGGATTTCTCCCCCTGAACTTAAACAAAATGAAACAACAATTTTTGTTGATAATTGTTGGAATGTAATTCCTGACTTCCGTGGACTGGAGCAAATAAATCTTGATACAAAAGAGGTTTCGATTATTGAAAAATTCGGAAATCTTGAAAAAGGTTATATGCTTTATTCAAATTATTTATTATCGGATGAGTATAAAAAATATTTGTCTGATAAAGAAAAAGAGTACAAATATAATGAAATTCTTTTTAAAATAAAAAATCTTGATAAGAAGCGTATAAGAGCGTTTTGTGAACCATCTGTTAAAGATGAATCAACAGGACAGACTTGGTTAGAATTTTACAATGAGCAAATTAAAGAACTTAGAAAAAGTTTGGAGGAAATTTAGTATGTCATTAACTATTGATGAAAACGGGACTATATATATTTATCAAGGAGATAGCGGCGAGATTGTCATTTCAGGTTTAAATCCTCTGAAAAATTACAAGGTATATTTTGCTGTTAAAAATAGTAACAGAGAAACTATAGGTAATGAGATTTCCGTTAATTCAAATTATAAAACTTCCGTAACGTTTTATTTATCAGGAGAGTTTACGGATTTATTAACTGTTCCAAAGTCAGATGATTATGCTCAATATTATTACGGTATAAAACTTTGTGATGGTGAAACCATAGAGGACACATTATTTATTGCTAATTCAGATTACGGGCAACTAAATTATATTATTGTTTATCCAAAAATAGTGGAGGGTAATGATGAGTGATAATAAAAATATAAAAATATCCGGTAATAATGGACAAAATAGTATTTTTATATCCGTTGGTTCCTCGAATGATGATATAAGTATACACAGTTATCCTATAAACAGAGCAAACCCTTTAGATAAAAATTCTCACTCGATTGTAAGTATTACAAATAATAATGCCAAATATTATCAGGAACAAGCAGAAATGTCTGCATCAGAAGCACAAAAAAGTGCTTCTGATTGTGCTAATTATATGACCTCAATTACGAGATTATATAATGAGTGTGAAAATATAAAAAATGAATTAGAAGATAATATATCCAGCAGTATAAATTCACATATTGAAGATTCTGAAAATCCGCATAAGGTAAATGCTGAACAGGTCAATACATATACCAAAGAAGAATTAGATATCAGATATCAACCTGTTGGAAATTATTTAACCGAACATCAGGATATTTCTCAAAAAGTTAATTATTCGGATTTATCACAGGTAGCAACCAGTGGGAATTATGATGACTTGACGAACAAACCTGCAATCCCCGAAAGTGCTATTATAGATAATGCGTTATCTCTTACCAGTACAAATTCTCTGCAAAATTCTGTTATAACATCTGTTTTTAATACAAAACAAGACATTATAACGGATATTGATTTAATTAGAAACGGTGCAAACCTTGGCAGCACTGCTGTTCAGCCATCAACATTGTCTAATTATTATAATAAAGAACAATCAGACAGTTTAATCAACACAGTTAAGCGTAACATTGGCGAAGTTGTGACATCAACTATTCCTTTAACCGATGCAGGTTTGCATTTGCTTGACGGTTCTTTAATATCAGGCTCAGGTGTTTATGCGGAGTTTGTTGAGTATATCGCAAGTATTTATGATGCAAGTGCAAGTTATTTTTGCACCGAATCTGATTGGCAAAACTCTGTCACAACTTACGGTGTTTGTGGAAAGTTTGTCTATGACAGTGTAAATAATACGGTTAGACTTCCAAAGATAACAGGGTTCACAGAGGGTACAACAGATGTTAATACTCTCGGAGATTTGACAGAAGCAGGTTTGCCGAATATTGAAGGTCGTATTTACGTTAAAACAAGTTCAGGCGGAACAGCAAGCGGTGCATTTACTTTTTCTAGTGAGAATACTGGTGTAACTCCTAGCGGTACTAATAAAGATAAGAACGTAGATGCTAACTTTGACGCTTCATTATCTAATACCATATACGGTAATTCAACCACAGTACAACCTCAATCAATAAAAGTTCTCTATTATATCGTACTTGCTAATACCACAAAAACTGACATAGAAGTAGATATTGATGAAGTTGTAACAGACTTAAACGGAAAAGCCGATACAGACCTCTCAAACGTACCTACAACAAAGGGTATATTGACAGAGAGTTATATCAACGGAACATCAGGCTATCGTGTATATGCTGATAATTATTGTGTTCAATGGGGCAGATTTTATGGAATATCAGGTACAATTACCTTGTTAAAATCTTATGCCGATACCAATTATTGTGTGGCTATTTCATCAAGTGCTCGTATTTCGTGGTTTTGTTCCGCATCGGCTGTTAATTCAATGAGTGTAGGTTCAGATAGTGACAATAGTCACAATTGCTATTGGATAACAACAGGATTTATAGGGGGGCAATAATGGAAATAAAAGAAACATTAAACAAACCATATACAGAACAGGAACGTATAGAGTTTATCGTTGAGAATAACCATAATAACGGCTATGAGATACGAGAAACGGACACAGAACTGCAAGCGTGGGGTTCTGATAGTAATGAGTTATTTGAACAGGCAAAGACTGAAAAAATCGCTCTTAACGATGAATTGAGAGATACCGCCTTACTATCAGGTGTAACATATCAAAATGTCCTGTTTGATTCAGACACAGACCAAAAGGTAAACCTTCTTGCTACTGTCAGCAATATGGTTGAAACCGACACTATACTTTGGTACGGAATGGATAACAAAGGTCTGTTATGTACTAAGGCTGACTTAATAGCAATAGGCGGACTGATTACAGAACTACACTCTTTCTGTTGGAATATGAACGCTCATATCAAAGAACAGATTGAAGGTGCTCAAACTATAGAAGAATTAGACAATATAGAGATAAGTTATGATAGAATAAAGGTTTAATTATATGTTTTATTAGATATAAAGGTAGGGGTATGTTGTTACATAATAAATATTATGGGTATATGTCTAATTTAATTTTTAAAAAATATTTATGTACTTTTTTCTTTTCTTTATATTGCGACGGTAAAGAAAAGAAAAGTAGGTAAGGTAAACTTTAATCTACCAATACTTATTTATCGGCAACCCTTCCCTAACCCTTCCCTTGCTAAGGGCAGGGAACACACATCCTTCCCTTGACAAGGGAAGGACAGAGAATGGGTTACCGATGTTTATATTATTGAACATTTGCAACCTATAAACTTTTTTATATTTACCCCTGCGGTCAAAGAAAGTGGACATCCATATCTATCAAAAATAACGTAACTATATTTATTTTTTTATATACCAATAATACTTATTATGTACGACATACTTCCACATAATAAATTTAGAAAGAAATTGTAAATAATTTAATAGGAGGTTATTATGGCAAATAAATACACATTTAGAACAGTAGTAGAACACTTGATACAGTATATCAAAGTGAATATACAAGAACTTGCAAAAAAAGAACTTGAAAACACAACAAAAAAAGAAAAACTCGATAAAGCAGCGACAACATATATTGTTGCACTGTTGGCAGGAGCAAAAGTAAATCTTATAACAAAATGGGTAATTGAACACTATGTAATAAAAAATATCCCTGTGCTTACACAAGCGGTGTATGACCTTTTGAAAGACAGAGTAATTTATAACGCCAATAATAAAAATAATCAGTCTGACAACATAACTAATGAAGTATAAGTTACTTGATAAACAAAAGGAGTTTATTGAAATTCCGCATAAATGTCTTTTAGATGTGGCAATATATCAAGGCGGTTATGGAAGCGGAAAAACTTGGTGCGGAGCATTATTGGGGATACTGTTGGCAAAAAAATATGCAGGTTCTAGGGGGTTAGTCGGGGCAAAAGAGTATGAACTCGTAAGGAAAACGACTTTAGTTACATATCTGGAACATCTTGAGAATTTGGGATATAAGGAAAATATTCATTATTCATACAACAAGATTGACAAGATAATCAAATTTAAGAACGGTTCGGAAATTTTGTTCTCGGCTTTCGAAGATCCTGAACGGTTTAAATCGTTAAATATTCACTGGGCTGAAATAGAAGAAGCATCTCAGATAGATGATGCTTCTTTTAAACAGTTACTCGGACGATTAAGAAACACTTATAGAGGAAAAGATTGGGAGAACTTTAGATATCGTTTGTTTGGGCATACTAATCCTCAATCTGATAAAGGGTGGATTTGGAAAAGATTTGTTGAACAACCTCGTGAAAATTACAGACTTATTATTGCTCCGACGACAAACAATATTTATTTGCCGGAACATTTTATACAATCTTTAAAAGAAAATTTTGATGAAGATTATTATAATATAAACGTTCTTGGGAATTTCGGCGATTATTCCAGCGGTTTGGTTGTTAAAGGCTTTTCTGATGAAAATCTTAAACATTTTAAATACTGTCCTGATTTACCTCTGCATATTTCTTGTGATTTTAATGTTGATCCGATGTGTTGGACTCTTTCATATATTGATGAAGAAAATGTTTATTATTTTGATGAACTCGTAATTGAAAAAACAACGACAGAACAATGTATTCAGGAATTAATAAGACGTTACCCAAACCACAAATCTCAAATAATTATTAATGGGGATGCTTCGGGCGATAACCGTACAACTCAAAGTGAGTATACAAATTATGCAATTATTAAAAATGCTTTATATAATCACGGATATGATAGGAAACAAGTAAAGTTTCATCTCAGAGATTATAATCCTCCTATTTTAAACAGAATAGCCTCCTTTAATGCAAAAGTGCATAATTCAAATGGGGATAGACATCTCTTTATCGATGAGAGAAGATGTAAATGGTTGTTATACAATATCTATAATTTATCCTTTAAAGAGGGAACAAGCATTGTTGATGTTCCTACCTTTTCTCAAATTAAATCAAATCGTGATTCAAAATTTCTTGAACATCCTTTTGATGCAGCAAGTTATTTAACAGAATATTATTGGCGTATTAAATAGTTTTAATGTATATTTTAAGTGAGTGATTTAGGTTTAAATCACTCTTTTTTTGTTTGTTATATATGACCTTTGTTACAAAGTATTGAAGTTTCAGAGATAATTCAGTAGTATAGTAATATAAAGGAATTGTGAAATGGCTCAGAAAAGAATACTCATAATTGCGACCGGAAATATAGCAAATACAGTTTATACCTTGCCTCTGGCATGTGTTTTAAAGGGCTATAACTATTGTGTCGATTATGTTGTTTCTGAAAAAGGATTCAGCGTAATAAATAAAAACCCAAAAGTCGATAGAATTTTTTTGATGTCAATGGAGCGATGGAGCGGGAACTGGTTAAAATCCGATACTTGGGAAGCATTTTTTAAACAGGTTAATCGTGTCAAAATGACAGAGTATGATATTGTAATCGATTGTCAACAGGATATTCGAAGTCTGTTAACATTTGCTATGTGTAACGGGAAAAGAAAACTTACTTACTCTGATGCAAAAGGGTTTTCTTCTATAGGCGGAAATGAGTTTATTGATAAGAATTCTAATATAAAATTAGAGAGTAAAAATATAGTTGAGCGAAATTTGAATTTTTTAAAGTATTTGAAGATGGAGTATAATTCAATAGAGTTTCCATTACCAAAGGCGGATTATACTTATGTTATGCGTCATAATCAAACACTTGAAAACCTTGATGAAAACAAGCAGACAATAATAATATCAGCAGGTGCAAGAAATGAGAATAAACGCTGGGCAACTGCAAATTGGAGAGCCTTAATAGATAGAATAAAAGATAAATACAATCTTGTTTTTACCGGAAGTATAATAGATAAACCGTTTGTCAAAGAAATTGGCGGAGATGGATATTTGAATTTATGCGGAGAAACAAGAGTTGAGAGTTTTATTGAGTTGCTGCGGCGGGCGGATATCGTTATAACAAGTGATACAGAAACGTCTGCTCTTGCATGGGCAGTTCAAAAACCAAAAATAATCACATTGTTTACTTGCTCGGATCCTGAAAAATACAGTCCGATTGATTATAATGATAAAGAAAAATATAAGTCATTATACGGAAATCTTGATTGCCAACCGTGTGCAGCTGAAGCGTGTCTTGATATGGAACCAAAATGCAGAAAATTCCCTACCGTCGATGATGTTATTAGAGCAATCGGATAAAATGTTAACCGTTTAATATGATAAAAAATAAAAAATTAAAAATATCATGAATATTTTCATGAAAATGTTCATGATATTCATTAAAAAATAGCCCAAACGGACTACAAAAATTTTTAATGAATATTCATTTTCTAAAAAATTACCCCCATTTTAAACATTCTTAACATTTCTTAATGAGGTTATTATCATTGGGTTTTAGCGATTGTTTTTTTAGCAATTGAAAATTAGGACTTGATTTTTTGCTTTGAATATGTATTATAATTACATAATCAATTTTCCGTTGAATTCAAATTTGATGGAGTAGTTAACCGGATAAGGCGAATTTTTTGCGGAGTGCAATGTACAACATTAAGAGGATTTAGATGATTAGAAAACTAGCAGTATTCACTTTATTAGTGATTATTATGGCTATGCGAGTCGAAGCATCGGAAATACCCGTAAACCAAGTAAAAGACACTATAGTAAAACACTCAGTTGAAATGGGTGTTGATCCTGCTCTTGCATTATCACTTGCGAAAGCAGAATCAGGTTTTACTCATGAGTCAAAAAGCCAATATGGTGCGGTAGGGGTATATCAACTCATGCCTGATACGGCAAAAAGATTAGGCGTTAACCCTTATTTATTAGACGGTAATATTCGTGGCGGGTTAATGTACTATAAGATGTTATACAAGATGTTCGGTTCTACTGAACTTGCATTGGCAGCGTATCACACAGGACCTGCTTATGTTCTTAAGCATAAACAACCGGCACCTTGTTCTAAAGGTTATGTTTCTTCAATTATGAAAGAGTACTACAGATTAAAAGCGTATACTGATCCTGCAGTAAAAAGACATAACGATAAGATTAAGGCTCAGCAGCAAGCAGCAGAAAAAGCAAAGAAAGATGCTGCAGAAAAGGCAAAACAGCATCAAGCACAGCAACATGCTCATGTTAAACATGCTGCATCAAATGTTCAAACTGACAAGTCAGTTTAAAATATTAAAAAGATAAAAAAATCCCTGTATTAAAACAGGGATTTTTTGTTTTATTGTAATCTATAAAAATTATATTTTCTCTTATAAAAAGGTAATAAGGTAATATAAACAGTAGTGTGCGATGTTTCGCACCGGATTAATTAAATCAGTAACCAATCCTCCGTCCTTCTCTTGTCAATAAAAGGATGTGTGTTCCCTGTCCTTTGCAATGGAAGGGTTAGGGCAGAGTTGCCGATAAACAAGTATCGGTAGACTAAAGTCTATTCTACCTGCTTTTTGTATTTTAACTTGTCAGAAGTTACTTACAATTATCATTGATAATAGTGTCCTTGAACTTTGAAGAATCTAATATTCTTATAACTCTTGCAGGATTTCCTACAACCACAGCATTATCAGGAACATCTTTGGTTACAACCGCCCCTGCTCCAACAACGGCATTTTCTCCGATTGTTACCCCCGGAAGTATTGTTACATTTACCCCTATCCACACGTTTTTCTTTATATAAACAGGTTTACAGGTTATTACATATCTGTCATACATATCGTGGTTATTTGTTGCAATGGTACAATTTAATGAAATCATTGTATTATCTTCAATTGTTAATCCGCCTGCTGACATACATTGAAAATTATTCAAAATAACAACATTTTTACCGATTTTAACCTTATCTGCCAATATCGTAAATATTGGCGGGTGTAAAACAGTATTTTCGCCTAAAGAATGGTTAAAAAGTTCATCAATCAATTCTTTACATTCCGGAGTAGTCGGATTAGTATGATTTATCCTAAAACACAAATCAGAACTTCTCTTTGCTTCAGCAATCCGTTCCGGCTCTTGATTCCTCACATCAATTCTAATTTCTTCCATAATATACCTCTATAAAATTAATGATAGTACAAATTTATTTTACTATGTTATAAAAGATGCAGAACAATAATTTGCTCTACATCTTAGAAAATTTATATCAATTTAAAAACCGCTTTAGGCATATTACAAACAGGACATTTATAGTCATCAGGTTCGTTGTCTAAATCGCCGACATATTCAAATCCGCATACAGAACATGAATAAACTTTTTGACCTTCATTATTTACCTCTGCTCCTGCATATTTGTCCAAAATCGCTTTTGTTCTTTCTCCGTGGTGTTTTTCTTGAACAGCGAATTCTCTTACTTGAGCAACTGCTTCTTCTCCTACACCCAATTCTGCGAGTTTATCTGCCAGTTGATTAATATTATTTTCACCTTTAAATTCTGCTTTTGAAAGCCCTCTTACCATATTCCAGAAGGTCTTTTCATCAATCGGATATCTTCCGTTCAACATTGCATAAAAAGCACCGTGATTAGTTTCTTGATTTCCCAGTTCAATAAACTCTTTTGCAACATCATCAAGTCCAAATTGTTCTTTTGCGACCTTTGCCAATGCATAATACATCGCTCCGCCGGTTGCTTCGCCTACTGATAGTTGGGCAATTTATTTTTCAATTGCCGTACCTTTTGTTTTACCATAATAATTCATAGGTGTCTCCTTATATTATACAATTAAACAACTTTGTAATATCATATTATAAAAATACTCCTATAAGAGAATATTTATTATAATACTGTAGCAATATATTTAATATACAAATAAAATTGTTATGGCTATCCGAATTTGTTTGATATAAAATAAAATTGAAGGAGGGGTTAATATGTGGAAATATTCAGACAAGGTAATGGATCACTACAGAAACCCTAGAAATGTTGGTAAAATAGATGATGCAGATGTAATAGGCGAAGCAGGTTCACTTGCTTGCGGGGATTCGCTTAAATTATATTTAAAGATAAAAGATGGTGTAGTAACAGATGCGAAGTTTCAAACCTTCGGATGTGGTTCTGCGGTTGCAAGTTCAAGTATTTTAACAGAAATGGTTATCGGAAAACCGCTTGAAGAAGTAAGAAAAATCACAAATGCTGATATAGCGAAAGAACTTGACGGACTTCCACCTGAAAAAATGCATTGTTCTGTTATGGGACATGAAGCACTGGAAGATGCACTTAAAAAGTACTATGATGAAGAAATTGAATTTGATTTATCAAATACAGAAAATAAAGAATCAAGAGTGGTCTGTACATGTTTTAATGTAACAGAAGATATCATAAAAGAAGCGATTGAAGTTAACGGACTAAAAACAGTTGAAGATATAACAAATTATACAAAAGCAGGTGGTGCATGCGGACGTTGTAAAGGTGATATACAAAAACTTATTGATAAATATGCTAAGAAAGATGAGCCTAAACTATCGCCTGCTCAGTTAATATTAAAAATTAATAAGGTCATAGAAAATGTAATTGCACCCGAACTTCAAAAAGACGGTGGCGATATTGAATTAATTGATATCAATGAAAATAAAGTTTATGTCAAATTACAAGGCAGATGTTCTTCGTGTAAAAATTCTGTTTTGACAATTAAATCATTCGTTGAGTCAACATTAAAAGATAAAGTAAGTAAAGATATAGAGGTTATACAAGTATAATGGTTATTTATTTAGATAATAACGCAACAACAAAAGTTGATGATAAAGTTTTTGATGAAATGATTCCTTTTTTAAGAGAAGAATACGCTAATCCTTCCAGTATGTATGAGTTTAGTGTAAAATCGTCTAATGCTATTGCAGATGCAAGAGAAAAGGTAAAAGAATTTCTCGGTGCTAAGTCTGAAAAGGAAATTATCTTTACTTCTTGCGGCTCCGAAAGTGCTAATACAGCAATAAAAGGTGCTGTCGCTCACAATAAATCAAAAAAACATATTATTACTACAAAAGTCGAACATCCTTGTGTGTTAAATACATATAAATCATTAGAAAAACAAGGATATAAAGTCGACTATATCGGGGTAAATGCAAACGGAGAGTTAGATTTAGAAGAATTAAAAGAAAAAATTACGGATGATACTGCTTTAGTGTCTGTAATGTGGGCAAATAATGAAACAGGTGTTATTTTCCCTGTAAAAGAAATCGGAGAAATAATAAAATCAAGAAATCCAAATACACTGTTTTTTGTAGATGCAGTGCAGGCAGCAGGAAAAATAAATATAGATGTAAAAGATTCAAATATCGATATGCTTGGAGTATCAGGACACAAGTTTCACGCTCCAAAAGGTATAGGTGTTTTATATGTAAAATCAAATGTTATTCTTCCGCCGCTGATAACTGGCGGACATCAGGAAAGAGGCTACAGAGCAGGTACAGAAAACGTTCCGTATATAGTCGGGCTTGGTAAAGCCGCTGAATTGGCTCAAGAGAATTTAGGGTTTGAACTGTCAGAGGTTAAAAGACTGAGAGATAAATTGGAAACCGGTATCTTAAAAAATATTTTTAATGCAAGGTTAAATTCTTCAATATCAAACAGAGTGCCAAATACTACTAATATTGGGTTTGAATATATTGAGGGAGAATTGATATTGTTACATTTAAGTGATTTGGGGATTTGTGCCAGTTCCGGTAGTGCTTGCACATCAGGTTCTCTTGAACCAAGTCATGTATTGAGAGCAATGGGTACTCCGTTTACTTCTTTGCACGGTAGTATAAGATTTAGTCTTAGTCGATTTACAACAGAAAAAGAAGTAGATTTTGTTCTTGATAAACTGCCTAAAGTTATTGACAGTATAACTAAAATTTCTCCGTATCAAGAGGAGTTAGAACATCTTAAAAAAACAAGAAGTTAAAATCAGAAAGGATTTAATATGTTTCAAGTTTATACTCAAGAAGGAAATAAAGAATTAACTAAAACTCTCATTGGCGAGTTCAAAGATTATGATGAAGCAATGGATAAAGCAGAAGCCGTTGTAGAAGGTAAATCAGGTTTAAAATATATTGTTGAAGAAACAAACGGTTGTTTTAACAGTTATGGCGATTTAGTTGCAACTGTTATTGCTGAAGGTGAAGGTTAAAAAGTTTTTGTTTGGTTTGTTTCTATATATTTGAAAAGTTTTTGCGGAATTTCTGATGAGAAATTATAATCTCCGTTAAAAGAGGTTATTTTTAACATTGATTTTGTTGACGATACATATACAATTGAAGCAAGAAATTTTTGATTATTGGTTATAAAAACTATGTATCCACCCTTAGACTGAACTTCTTTAATCTGATAATCATATTCATTCATACCTGCAAGTGCTAAATAAAATAATTTTTCATATCCGATAGGAAATGTTTTAACGCAGTTGGTTAATTCTGTTTTTGTATTTGCAGTGGCATTTTGAGTGTTAGCCGCATTAACGGGTAACAAAATAATAATACTAAATATAATACAAGTTATTAATTTTATTGTTCTTTCCATGATTCACCATAATTTATATCTACCTCAAGAGGAACTTTGAATGGTTGTCCAAGTTCCATACATTCAAGAACAATTGATTTTAGTTCTTCCAGTTCTGATTTTTCAACTTCAAATACTAATTCGTCGTGTACTTGCATAACCATTTTTGATTTCATATTATTTTCAGTTAACTTTTTGTCAACTTCAATCATAGCCATTTTTATTAAATCTGCTGCTGTACCTTGCAGAGGTTGATTGATTGCAGCCCGTTCAGCAAATTCTCTAATTTGATAATTTGCACTTGAAAGTTCTGCACCTAAATATCTTTTTCTTCCGTAAAGCGTTTCTACATAACCATGCTCGTGTACAAAATCAATTTTATTAATCATATACTGTTGTATTTTTGGATATGATTGGAAATATTTTTCAATAAATTCGCCTGCTTCTTCATTAGAAATATTTAATGATTTAGCAAGTCCGTATTTTGATTGTCCGTATACAATACCAAAGTTTACTGCTTTTGCTTTACGACGCATATCTTTTGTAACTTCTTCTATAGGAACACCAAATACTTTTGATGCTGTTAGAGTGTGAACATCAATATTTTTTGTAAACGCTTCTATTAAATGTTCATCTTCTGCAACGTGTGCTAATAACCTTAATTCTATTTGAGAATAATCTGCTGATAACATTAAATAGTGTTCTCTGTCTTGCGGACAAAAAGCATTTCTTATTTTGTTTCCTTCTTCTGAGCGAATAGGAATATTTTGCAGATTAGGATTAGACGACGACAATCTGCCTGTAACGGTTGTCGCTTGATTATATGTGGTATGTATTCTTCCGTCACGTTTGCTTATTAGCGTTGGCAAAGAATCTGTGTATGTAGAACGAAGTTTTGAAAATTTTCTGTGTTGAAGAATAAAATCACATATTTCATAATCATTTGCGAGTTCTTCTAATATTTCAGCAGACGTTGAACGTTTTCTTTTTTTAGTTTTGATTTCAAGTTTGTCATATAAAACTTCTGCAACTTGTTTAGGAGAATTGATATTAAAAGGTCCGCCGGCAAGTTGATATATAAAATCTTCCAATTCTGCCAGTTTTTCTGTCATAAAATCCGATAGCGATTTAAGATAGCCTGTATCTATTGCTACACCTGTATATTCCATTTTTGCAAGAACAGATGTTAATGGCAGTTCTATTTCATTTACCAATTTTTGTTCTTGTTCCGATAAATTTTTCCTCCAATAGTTAGCAAGGTTAAATATAGAATATGCTTCGTCACATGCATAAAGACATGCCGATGTAAGAAATTCTGAATTAATTTCTTGCTTTTCTCCCATTATGTGATTAAGAAAATCCAATGCCTGCGACTCTATTTGATGGCTTCTGTTCGGGTCTTTTACATAACTCGCAAGTAAAATATCATATTCAATACCGTCAAGAATAATTCCGTTTTCTCTTAAAATATAATAGTTCTTTTTAGCATCATAAAATATTTTTTTTATATTTTTATCTTCTAAGAGCGGTTTTAAAAGAGAGAGAGTATTTTCTTTGTTTTTTATAAAATAATTTTTTCCGTAAGATACAGAAAATCCGAGAATATCTGATTTGTCCGCATAAGTATTTATTGCAAAACATTCTTGTTCTTTTAATTCTTTAATAAGATTTTTTAAATCATTCTCTGATTCAATAATAGTACTGTCTAACTCAGAAATGTCCTCTACGGTTTCTTTAATAGCCTGTGTAAATAATCCTAATTGTCCTGTCCCTTCTTGTTGATTATTTTTTTGTTCAAGTATAGGGATTTGTTTTTCGGATAAATCCATACTTTTTGCTTTTTCAGGATTAAAAGATGCTAGTATTTTGTTTATATTTTTTATAAAAGAATAAGATTGCATACTTCTTAAAAATTCACTAACTTTATTGATATCAGGCAGTGCAACTTCGGCTTTATCAAAATCAAAATCAATATCAACATCAAGTTTGATAGTTGCTAATTGTTGACTTAGTTTTGCAATTTCTTTTCCTGTGCATATTTTTTCTTTTAAAGATTTTTGTTGAATATTTTCGCAGTTTTTAAGAACATTATCTAATCTTTGGTATTCTGCAAGTAGTTTTTGAGCGGTTTTTTCTCCGATACCTTTGATACCGGGAATGTTATCGGAAGTATCTCCTCTCAGACCTTTATAATCAATAACTTGGTTAGGATATACACCCAATTTATCATATACTCGATTCCAGTTGTACTCAACCAATTCGCCCTTAGATGGAATGAGAACTTTGATTAATCCCTCTTTATCAACAAGTTGAAAAGAGTCTTGATCTCCTGTCAGAATTAATGTTTTGTGCCCCAGTTTAGCCGCTCTCGTAGAAATAGTACCTATAAGGTCATCTGCTTCGAATCCTTGACGTGTGTAGATTGGAATATCAAATGCTTTAAGACCTTGACAAATTAACTCTAATTGAGTGCCTAGTGAATCCGGCATTGATTCTCTATTTGCCTTATAATCTTCGTACATTTCAGTTCTAAATGTATGATGCGAAACATCAAATGTTACAGCGATTGAGTCAGGATGAATTTTTCCGAGTAAATCAAAAATAGCCTTAAAAAAACCATATACAGCCCATGTTGGTTGGTTTTCGGAATTTTTCATTGCGGTGCGTTCAAGTGCAAAAAATTGTCTGAATGCAAGGGCATGCCCGTCAATTAACACTAATGTTTTACTCACTTCTTATTCCCCAAATCTATCTAACACCTTTATATAATAGCACAATTCCTATATTTAATAAAGAGTGGTAAAATAAAAATTCTTTTTTACAATTGCCTGATTGTTTAATAAAATTATGCAATCTTTGTAAATTTATGTAACAGTTTTGATGAAAATTAAGTTAAAATTTTTGTAAAAAATAAATATCTGTAGTTTAATAATAAAAGGGCAAAACGGTTGATTGAAAGTTTAAATCATGGACATAAATACCAACTATCAAGGTAGTTTTACTGCGGTCAGTATAAATCCAAGAAATATAAAAAAGAAAACGATTTCAAAGGCAAATGAAATAATAAATGCCGGTGTTGAACAAATATTGCGTATTAGAAATACACGAAAATGTGATACGGTTGAAATATTGAATAATCGTCATGACCAAGTTACGGAAGCAATGAATCAACGTCGTGATTTGATTAGAAAACAGCCGTGGTGGGTTATAAAATGGAATGATCTTCGCAAAATTAATAAAGAAGAAAGAAAAATCAAGAGTAATATTAACAAAAGTCGTGCAAAATCGTATCAAGAACGTGATAAACAAGTTATAAATATAGAAGAAGTTGTGAATAAGGTTGAAGAACAAACCCGTTTAATTGAAGAACGTCAACTTCGAGAAAAAGAAAGATATGAGCGAAATTATGAGATGGATATGCTGCGTGGCAGATATCAACACTCAAATAACGGTTTTTCATCATTAGCAGGTTATAAAACCGAGAAAAATGTTTTGGACAAGTATTTTATTACAGAAATATTAAAGGAACAAAAAGGAGAACCCGCAGATGTACCGGGAAGTGTGTTATTCTTTGGTCCTACAGGTAACGGGAAATCTACTTTTGCAAAAGCGTTTGCTAAAGAAACGGGGTGTAATATTGTTCCTCTTAGAATTAAAACAGCAACGACGGCTACACGTTATGAGGATTTTCTTGAAAATCTTCATCAAAAAGCGGATAAAGCAGAAGAAAATTTTCAAGCAACAGGGAAAAGAACAATATTATTTATAGATGAATTTTCAAAAGTTGCAGGAGAAAACTCTCCTATTCTTCCTAATTTAGAGGAGTTTTTGACAACTTGTTCCGACAGGTATCATTGTACTGTTTTCGGTGCAACAAATCATCCGCTCAGTATTAAGTTACCTATGACAGGAGAAAAATCTGTATTTCCTTACAAAGTTTCAGTTGACCCGCCAAATACGGAAAATAAAACTGCAGTATTAAAATATTATTTAAAAGAACGACTCCCTAAAGGAACTGATTATAAACCTATAACTCAAGAACTTGAACGAGTTGAAAACGAATCAGAATCAAGGTTTAGTATTTCACAAATAAGAAATGAAATTTGTATAAGCGGATTTAAAAAAGAAATGACAACAGATGAGGTCTTAGAGAAAATAAATCAAACAGAACCTGCTATTTCCAAGCAGGATATGGAAAAATATAATAGAGAAATGATGGTACTAATGGATAATAAAGTTGAGGTGTAGCATTGGTTGAAAGTGTTTCACAAAAGCAATCAACTTCTGTAAGTTTTTTGCAAAAAATTAATGGTCAAACAAAACGAAACGGTGTATATGCAGGTGCTGCTGTCGCAGGAGGCATTGTCGGCAGTACAATAGGGTATAGTGCATATAGTAAAAAAGCCGGTAAATTATCTGAGTTAAAAGACAGTTTTGAAAAAACAAAGCCGACAGAGGAATCTGTTAAATTACGTGAAAATATCAGTTCTGATTTGTGCGATTTAATCAGACGTACAAATGAAGGAAATACTGTTTCTATGCCAAACAGTATTCTTTTAGTGACAGAAAATAATAACTATGCCAAAAATGTTTCTGATTGGATAGCAAATAAGAGCAACGCAAATTATATTAAAATTGATACTCAAACAGAAGAACTGTTAGACGCTCTTGAGTTAGCGGAAGATAACCATAAAAACGGGAATTGGACAATTATACATGCGGAAAATTTAGATAAATATATTAACAAACAGCAGCAGGATAAAAGTGTTGTTGAGTCAGTAAAAGATATTCTGAGTGCAAGTGCTGAGGATTATCATTCAACTATAATATTTTCGACAAAAAATCCTAAAGAATTAGATGAAATAGCACTTCAACCGCATAGAGTAAAATCAATTTTTTATCTTGATACTGTTCCGGAGAAAGATTTTTTTGCACCGGAAAATATGGCAAAAATGGATAAAGAAATTAAAACTATGGAAAAAAGTTTATCAAAAACAAAAATATTATCGAAATTTGGGGTTGTTGGTGCTATTATAGGTTTAGCAGGCGGTGTAATTTTAAATCAAATTATCAGGAGTAAAGATGATTCCGGCAATACAGACAGTATTACAAAAAAATAATATTCCGAAATCGGAAAATAAAACAAATATGAAAACTCAACAAAAAGTAAATGATGTTGGGTTAAGACAAGATGTTTTTCAAAAAAATCAACCTTCTTTTAAGGGCATAAAATTACCGTCAGGCGAGTATTCTATAGAAGAAGTAAGATATGCAAAAAAAGTGGTAGAAAAAGTTGGCGATGCTTGGAAAAAAGAGTTATATAAAAGAGAATATAATCGTCATAAAAATTCTCACGGAGTAATAGTTGCAGAAGGTCAAAACAAATTTGCTAAATTTACGGACAGATTAATTGTAGATACTATGACATTAGGATTAGGCGAAATTTTTTATCAAACAAGGAATGCAGTCGATAGTCAAAAGGCAAAAAATACTGTATCAAGAATGTCAAAAGTTGTCAGCGATGTCAGACACATCAAATATAAAGAAGATACAGCAGCACTTGAGAAGGCTGAATTGAGTGCATTAAGAAGACTAGAGTATCAAAAAAAACTTATAGAAATAAAGGAAGAACGTATTCAACCGGAAATATTAGATACAATTCAACGTCAAAGAGAAGGTCGTTATGTTGATTTACCGAATAATATCATGTTTGCAAATAAAGATGAGAAGATAAATGAAGAACTAATCAATTGGACTATAGAAAATGCTAATGCAAATGTAAAGACAGTGGATGCAAAAAAAGTTGAATTGTTAGATGTTTTAGATGAGGCAGAAGAACATTTTCAAGAGACCGGAGATTGGAATCTTATTCATGTTAAGAATATGGATTCTTTGTTAAATAAAGAAAGTGCTGATGAAAGTGTTATAGAATCAATGAAAGACATTATGAGTGCAACTGCAGAAGATTATCATACGACGATATTATTTTCTGCTGCTCATCCGGAGAAATTGGACAGTATTGCTTTACAGCCTCATAGAGTCAGACAAATTGATGTTACGGATATCACATCGCCTATAAATATGGATATAAAAGATGCAATAAGCAGGGTTCATGATGAAAAAAATATTAAAGAAACTCCTCTCAGTGTCGTTAACGATTTGTTGTTGATTGCTAATAAAGATGACAAGTATAAAATGGATTGGCAAAATACTTTTTCTAAAAGCATATATAATGACGTAAGAAATAATTTGAAACAGAAATTCTTACAAGAGGATCACCCTAACGGGGTAGAATACATGAATATACTTGGCAGAGCAACGAAAAATCTAATATAATAAGAATTATTTTTACAAAAAAAAGGATGTTTAGCAGTAGAACTGAAAACATCCTTTTTTGTTATGTATAAATATGTTATACAAGTGCTTTAGAGTTTTCTACAAGTTTGATTAAAGTACTTGCAATAGTTTCTTGTTCTTCTCTTGTTAATTCAGGGAACATAGGTAAAGACATAACAATTTCTGTATTCTTTTCAGTAATTGGTAACGAGCCTTTTCCTTGACCAAGCCATTCATTTACTTTTTGTAAATGAAGCGGAATAGGATAATAAAGCATTGCACCTATGCCTGCATCATGTAATTTTTCAAATATTTCATCTCTGTTAGGAACTTTCACTGTATATTGATGATATACGCAATAAGTATTGTCTAACTCAACAGGAGTAATAATATCAGAGCAAGAAGCGAATAATTCGTTATAAATTGCTGCTCTTTCACGTCTTTTTGTATTCCATTCATCAATGTATGGTAATTTAACTCTTAAGATTGCTGCTTGAATTTCATCGAGTCTGGAGTTAACACCAATTTCATCATGGTGATAACGTATAGCCCCACCGTGGTTTCTTAAAGCGATAACTCTGTCTTTTAATGATTCAGAATTAGTAGTTATTAAACCGCCATCGCCCATTGTGCCGAGATTTTTTGTAGGATAAAAACTATAACATCCGAAATCTCCGAATGTACCTACTTTTTGACCTTTATAAGATGAACCTATTGCTTGACAGCAGTCCTCAATTACGTGTAAATTGTGACGTTTTGCAATATTCATTATTCTGTCCATATCACAAGGTTGTCCGTATAAATGAACCGGGATAATTGCTTTTGTATTAGGTGTAATTGCTTCTTCAATCTTGCTCGGATCAATGTTGAATGTTTCCGAATCAATATCAACAAAAACAGGTTTAGCACCTACTATTCCTATTGCTTCTGCTGTTGCAACAAATGTAAATGCTGTTGTTATAACTTCATCACCATGACCTATATCTAATGCTCTTAATGCCAAATGGAGTGCATCTGTTCCTGAGTTTAAACCGACTGTATATTTTACTCCGATATAATCAGCAAGTTCTTGTTCTAATGATTTAGCGTTTTGTCCTAAAATATATGAACCTGAACGCATAACTTCGCATACTGCTTTTTCTGCGGCTTCGCCAATTTGTGCGTATTGACGTTTTGAATCAAATATAGGTATCATGTCTTATCCTTTCTTTTTATATCTCCACATTATAAGTGTAACACAGGAATAGAGTGTCTTTATATAAATTTAATAATCCTTATCGTGTGTGTTTATAATAAATTTAACAGTGTTATTGTGTAGTAAATCATTATTCTTAATTTTTAATTTTATATGTGTTTTATGATATAATACAGGCATGGCTATTATTTCTGACGATAATTTTAAAAATGAAAAAAGATTGGACTCTAAACAAAAAAATCCTATCATAAAAACTGAATCAATTGAGTATGATAAGACTTTTGAAAATAGTATAAGACCAAAAACATTTGAGGATTATATCGGTCAAACCTCTCTGAAAGAAACTCTAAAAATTTCAATAGAAGCAGCAAAATTAAGAGAAAAACCACTGGATCATTTGTTGTTTTACGGGCCACCCGGACTGGGGAAAACAACTCTTGCAGGTGTAATAGCAGAACAAATGGGATGCGATATTAAAATTACTTCTGCTCCTTCGCTGGAAAGACCAAGAGATATTATCGGAATATTAATGTCATTAAAAGGCGGAGAAATTCTTTTTATTGATGAAATTCACAGATTGAATAAGGTTGCTGAGGAGATTTTGTACCCTGCTATGGAAGATTTTTCACTCGATATGACGACAGGAAAATCTCAGACTGTTAAAACATTAAGAGTTCCGCTTCCAAAGTTTACCCTTATAGGTGCAACTACAAAAGCAGGAGAATTGTCAGGACCTTTGCGAGATAGATTTGGAATTATCTATAGATTACAATTTTATACGATAGATGAGTTATCTCAAGTAATAAAACGAACAGCAAAAATATTGGATATAAATATAACAGAAGACGGTGCAAAAGCGATTGCGAAACGTTCAAGAGGCACTCCTCGTATAGCAAACAGACTTGTAAAGCGAGTTGCGGATTTTGCTATCATTAAGTATGACGGAGTTATTACTGCGGAAGTTGCAGATAAGTCATTAGATGTTTTAAATATAGATGAATTTGGTTTGGATACCACTGACAGGGCAATGTTAAACTTGATTATAGAAAAATATGACGGAGGACCTGTCGGTATTGAAACAATTGCTGCCGCTTTAAGTGAAGATGTAAGAACATTGGAAGATGTTTGTGAACCTTATCTTCTGCAATCAGGTTTATTGCAGCGAACTCCTCGCGGCAGAAAGGTTTCACCGGAAGGTTACAGACATTTGGGAAAAAATATTAATAATTTGCAACAACACTTGTTTTAATTTTATTTTTCATGTTATAATACTTGGACAAAGTACTTTAACGACTTACGGGAGTCATTTAAAAAAATGATAGAAATGAAAGTTATGGGCATTGCTCTTGACACAAGGTCGGGTTCTCCGATTGTTGTTTTGCACGATTTAGACAATAGACGTGCACTTCCTATTTGGATAGGATCTGCCGAAGCCAGTGCTATTATCCGTAAGATTGAAAAACTTAGCGTTACCCGTCCAATGACTCATGATTTAATAGTTGATATCGTTAAAAAAACAGGTTATAAAATTAGCAAAGTTGAAATTAACGATGTTGAAAAAGAAACATACTATGCAACTATTTTCCTATCAAAAGATGAGGATGAAATAGTTATTGATTCCAGACCGTCTGATGCAATTGCAGTTGCTATGAGGGCAGAAGCACCGATTTTTGTCACGGCTAATGTTCTTATGAACGGTGCTGTTTCTACTGATTCCGCTAAAGATGAGGAAGAAGCGGAAGAATTTAAGGATTTTATTCAAAGTATAAAACCGTCTGACTTTGAAAAACTTATCAATAAACATAAGGAGTCAGATCAATAAAAATTTTTAGATGCCGGACTAAATAATACATAACATATATTATCTAATTTCTTAAATTTACCCTTCCGGCATTTATTTTTTTTTATTTTATTTTTAATTCTTTTTTAGTTGAGCAATTTTTTCAATTTGTTTAGTAAATCGCTTACCAACTAATAAATCAGCAACTTTTTCTCCCGCCATTAATCCTGCAATGCTTGTAGCAGGTATAGGTATAAAGTTTCCAAGTATATATAAAGAGCCTGAAAGACCAAGTCTAAAGGTTGCTTTAGCGGCTTCTTTTGCACCTTGCATTTTACCGCCTGCTTCTGTTGCTGCTTTAATATCTTTGATTCCCCCGAGTTCTTTTATTGCATCGGTTATTTCAGGAACTGATTCTTTAAGACCTTGAATGGTTGTCGCAAATTGTGATTGCATTGGGTTTTTCTTTTTTGTTGCTCGGATTTTCTTTTTTATTGCTTTTGATGCATTTGATACAATTTGCATACTGTCTGATGCATCAATCATTCCGTCAACGACAGGTTTGCATCCGCCTGATATGTATGCTCGGCTTTTGGCGATAGAAGTTTCTATTCCGTTTTTATTTTTTATTCTGGCAGCACGACTTGCAATCTCAACTCTTTCTGATGCATTGCGTGAAACCTCAATGCATTTATTTTTTACCCCTTTTGTTATTGGAGTTAAAATGTTTGTTACTTGCATACTATTACTACCTTCTGTTTATATAAAGTTTTTAATGTTTGTATATTTGCGTGTATTTTGTAAAATCTTAATAAATATATATAATTTATTATAACTCGGAAAAAATGTATTCAACAAGCCCTTGATATAGTGCAATGGCTGCGTGTTGTGAAAAGTTTTTAGATTTGTATATTGAAATATCCTGTGGATTTATCATATATGCCAGTTCTGCGAGTACTCCTATATATTCTGTCGGTCGGATTACTGCAAAACTTGCTTGTACTGCACCTCCGTTTTTAGTTTTTAATTTTTGAGATAATGATTTTGATATACATTTTGCAAGTTCTTCTGATTGAGGGTTAAAGTAGAATACAACCGAACCTTCATTAAGGTTTGGATTAGAGGATATAGGTACGGCATTCAAGTGAATACTCAGAAAGATAAGTGCATCTTTATTTTTTGCAAAATTAATTCTGTCCTCAAGTGAAACATTTTTATCATTTTCTCTTGTCAGATAAACTTTAAAATGAGAATTTTCAAGAATTTTTTTTAGTTTTAATGCGACTTCAAGATTGATATCTTTTTCTTTATCCCCAAGGCATCCTATTGCTCCGTTTTCTTTGCCTCCATGTCCGGGGTCGATTATAATCTTAACCAATTTATTTGAATAGTTTGAATTATTAACAGGGGGATTTTTTATTATTGAATATAAAACCCCGTTTTGCATACAAACTGTATATCTTGGGAATTTGTTCAGAGGAATTTCTTTGATTAAATATCCGTCATTTGTATCAAGATTATATATTGTAATGCATAATTTATCATTATCAACGATTGCACTATATGGTGCATTTTCAGAAAGGTTGAACGTGAATGTTGTTTCGGTTGAAGTTTTTATTTCATTTTCTGATAACAAAGAAATATATTTTGGAGTATAGAATTGAACTTGATTTTCTGAGGTCGGTGCATATTTTATATCGTTTTGAATAAGGTCTTTTGTCTTAATCCAGCCGTAATTTTCTTCTGATAGAATTATTCTGGAAAAATTATTTTGTTCTCCATCAGAGAGAACTTTTGTGTTTTCAGGTAAATATCCTAATCTGTTCATCCCGGCATCTATGGGAGTTGAGCGAAGTACGGCAATATTATTTTTTATAGAATAATATTGTTGTTCTTTAGGTACAAATTTGTTTGATTGAACAGTCGGGTTTAAACGAAGTATGTGATATTTTAGAGTTTTTGTTTTTCCCAATAAATCGTGAGATTGGACAGCAAAAATATTTTCTCCGATTTGAAGCGGAAAACTTTTACTGAACGCTCTTTTTTTTTGTGGGATTATGGGTGTTCCGTTTATGTATATTTTTTCAAATTTTTCTATATTTCCGGAAAAAAATATTCCACTTTCATCCGTTGTCAATGTATCTGTTTGAGGGTGAGTAATTGTTAAACCATAACCAGACGGCAGGAAAATTAAGATAAATAAAAAGAGTATTATTATTTTATAAAATTTCATAGAGTCAAATATCCTAGAATAAAGGTTTTCTGTTTATTTTTATTTCCCGACACGTACCTTCGCCTTTTGTAACAAATCTTGCTCTCTGATCATATTTTGAGGAGTATGCATATATTTCGTTCAGAGTTATTTTATGACTGGCTCTGTTATAAGTTATTCTTGTATCTACTATATCGGAAAAACTAACTGCCCGTTTTGTAAAAGTGATTTGCGTGTCAGTAAATTCGTTAACATCCAACGGGTAATTATTTGCATCATATACTCCTTGAAGTACTGTATCAACAATGAAATATCTGTTTATTATATATTTCCTCATGGCTTTATTTGTCAGCATATTTACTGCTTCAATATTTAATTTACAAGCCAAAACATACTGTTCTGCAAAGGAAATTGAAGAATTTGTCAATATCATTATTAACGTGATAAATAAAAGTAATTTTTTCATAAAACAGATTCTTTTTTATTATTTAACTATTCTATAATAATACGAAATATATTAAGTTTTTTCGTATTATAAATTTTTGTAAATGTGTTTACTAAAAATTAGTCAAAAATAATGAAAAACATTGAAACATGCTGTATAATAATAATATAGATATGAGTATAAATTTATGAGGTTTTTGACAAGAATAACTGTAGTTATTCGGAGTATGTAAATGAGAAAAAAAACTCTATTAAACAGAGTCTTATGTATTATGTTTTCGGCAAGTATATTTTCAGGAATTATTGTCGATAGTTGTGATGTTTATGCTCAGGATTTTCTGCACGAAGAAAATATAAAAACAACTCCCGAAGAAAGAGTTTATAATTTTGAGTCTTATTCTGATATATATAATGTTACTGAAGATACAGGTGTTACGGGCGGAACTTTATTTAGTGTTTTAGGTGTGTTAAATGACGATTATACTCAGAGAACCACCATTGATTATAATAATAAATATGGTTTTATAGTTGAACAGGGTGTTCGTTTAGAGTTAGAGAATTTAAAGATATTAAATTCTCAAAATTATTCAAAAGGTTCAGTTATAAACAATTTAGGAACTGTGTCTGTGATTCAGACAATATTTGATTCTAATAAAATTTCAAATATTTCGTCGGATTCAATGGGCGGTGCTGTGTATAATAACGGAAATATGACAATATCAGCCGATTTTCAAAATAACAGTGCTGTATCAAGAAACGGTTATGCCTATGGCGGTGCTATTTATAATGATAAAGATTTAACTGTTTCAGGAAATTTTATTGATAATATTGCTCAATCCGAAAGTAGAGAAAGTTACGGCGGGGCTATATATACAACTTCTTCAATGACGCTTTTATCCGACGGAAAAGATTATGTAATAAGCGGAAATAAAGTCGTTTCAAACGGGATTGAAAAAAATCAGGCTATATACGTTGGAAATGTTGATGCAAATTTAAAAATAGACGCAAGAAATGGCGGTTCATGGACAATTGATGATTCTATTTCCGGAGATTATACGTTAACCCCTGTAAAAAATTATACGGTCACTCTTACCGGCGATAGAAACAGTGCGATAAAATTAAACAACGTTATTGAGAATGCAAATGTGAATATAGAAAATACAAATGTATATCTTTCACAAAAAGACGGAAATGACACATTTGCCACTGATAAGGTTGTAATAACAGGAAGTACATTTGTTTCTTTATCAGATAATATTATAGGAAATTCTTCTTTTCTCACTCTTGATACATTGGGAGCGAGCGATGTAAGTTTTGAGTTTGATATATTAGATTCCTCCAATTACGATACTATTTCCGTCGGAACAAGTTCTAACGGCGGTGCAATCAGAATTGAGAATCTTAATTTTATAAACGGAATTGTGGAAGGAGAGTTTAAACTTCTTGATAATAAAGGAAGTAATACCTATTTCGAAGTTTCTTCAAATCAGGGTTCTTATACGGATATTAACAGTACAATCAATTGGACCCCTGATGTGGAAGTAAAATCATATCAGTATGATATATCTATAATCGGACAAGATACTGTAAAAGTTTCTAATATTCAAGACGGAGTTATTCAAGACACTTTAAAAGCATTGAATGCATATAGAACTACTTATGAGCGTAAATTTATATTTAATTCTGATGAAACGTATAGAGCAACTGACAATACAGGAGATGCGGCTAATCTGTCAACTTTATATATAACCGGGAAAGACGGATTTTCTACCATTGATTATAATAATCATTCAGGATTTAATATTGGCAGAGGAGCGGAAATAGAAGTTTCAAATATTATTTTTGAAAACGCAGTTTCTAATGCAAACGGCTCTGTTTTTAATATAACGAGTTCGAATGCGTCGTTAAATTTTGACAACGGTAAATTTATCTCAAATTCAACCGCTGAAAATGGCGGTGCTGTATATATGACAGGTAATTCATTTTTAACATTAAAAGATGTAGGCTTTGAACAAAACAGTGCAAAAAATGGCGGAGCGGTATATGTTGAATCTGACGGTACAACATATTCTGCGATTAATAATATTTCAGGAAGTTTCAGTGAAAATAGTGCAGATGAAAAGGGTGGTGCTATTGCAAATATATCATCATATTCATCAGGAACCAGGGCTCCTTTGATATCACAGATATCGGCAGTGTTTAGCGGAAATAAAGTAACTTCCGACGGTAACGGATATGGCGGGGCGTTATATAATACGGGTAATATTCATGATATTGGCGGTATTTTTGAAAATAACAGTGTTGAATCTCAAAGCGGCAATGCTTTAGGCGGTGCTATTGCCAATGATTATGTGACAACAAATAGGAAAGGTACTATTTCAAATATTACGTCTTCATTTGTCGGTAATAATGCAGTCGCTGAAAACGGAATTGCATTAGGCGGGGCAATATATACCGCTAACAGTTTAAATTTTAGTAATTCTGATTCAACAAAAGATTTAATTTTTGAAAACAATTTTGTTAAAGATAAAAACGGTACACGTTCAAATGCAATTTTTGTTGATACTACCGGAACTACTTCTGCTCAACCTGTCAGATTAACATTTAGTCTTACGAATGGTGCAAACCTTGTGATAAAAGATGAAATTGATGGCGGGAATTATGACGGAGCAACCGTTACAAGAGGTGGCGATACTGTTTATGCACTTGATATGAGCGGAACAGTTAACAATAATGGCATAAGAAATGGTGAAAAAGTTGTTTTCGAAGATGTTTATTCATCAGATAGCAATGAAAAAGTCTCAGGAATTGTAAATGCAAATGTATCTTTATCAATGTTGGAACTTATCTCAGGTACAAATACTTTTGCTGATGAAAACACTTCTTTGAGATTGGAGTCCTCCCTGTTTAATGCTCAGGATGAGAATACTCCTTTGTATCAACAATATGTCATTAATAAACTTACCTCTGTTAATTCTGATTATAAAATCGATTTAAGAGCATATATTGATGAAAATAATGCAGTTAAGATTTTGTATGATAATTTTGATATAAAAAATGCAGACTCATCAGGAACAATAAAATTAACTGATATAGGGATTAATACTCCGAGTCAGATTAGTGAATTTATTTCAGCGGCAGACAAAATACGAACTACTTCAGAAAACGGATATGAAATAAAACAGGTTATATTCGGAAATTCTACTGTAGGATTAGAAGCGGCATTTGATATAGATAAATTATCCGCACAGAAAACTATAGAAAATGATTACAAAAACGCAGACGGCTCATATTCTATAACTTATTCGGATACAGAGGATACTTCTTTTATCGGAAAAGTGGGTTTAAGCCTGGCTAAAACTGAAAATTCTTCAGTGAATAATGCGTTTCGTGTAGGTGTCTTATATAAGGAAGACCCTCTTGGTGCAATGAACAGATTTGAGAATGCTTCTCAAACTGAAACTGAAAGAGAGTTTGTTTTAAATTCTAATTTTAAAGCAACTGAAGATATCGGTAACACTTCTATAGGAAATTTTTCTATTAAAGGAAACGGACATTCAATAGATTTAAACGGTAATGATGGATTTTCCGTGTTAACTCAAGATACATTACTAAGCATAGAAGAAACGACCCTGTCAAATTCTCATGCTGCAATAATTTCTAATGTTGCAAATCAAGATAATGTCGAACTAAAAGATTCTGTTCTTTCAAATAATGCTGTTGCCATTTCTAATATTGCGGGTAACGTGTATTTGAATAATACTGAAATAGCAGAATCCTCCGATAAAAATCAGCAAAACAGAATTCAAAATTCAACGAACGGGTATATTTATGCAACAGGTTCAAAATTGTATAGTTCTATTGAAAATGACGGACATATAATATTAGACGGTCAAAATAAAATAGGTAATGATATAATTTCAGAAATAACGGGAAAAGGTTATATTGAAACCACTACAAATTCTGAAAATGTTACGGATTTGACCTATGCACAGATAAAGAATTCTGATGGGAATACAAATACTTTTGCTTTAAAAGGCGGAGTTCTGACCTTTGGAACAGGGACTTTTGCTAATTCTATTCTTGAAGCAACAGGCGGTATTGTTGATTTGTCTGGAACAACAAATGGAAAACTTTTAGAAATAGATAATCCTCTCCAAATTGTTGACGGGAAAATTGTTTCTGTAGTTGGAGAACTTGGTACTTGTGAATCTTATAATATAGGTACATATAAATCCGGAAATGATGAAAGTATAGCGAAATTTATAATAGATGTTGATTTTGCACATCATAACTCAGATAAGATTACTCTTGACAGTCCTGATTCTTCAGGAGTAATAAAAATCGAACAAATCAACGGTTTAAAAACTATTGCATCTGATATTCAAGAAGGCGAGATTATTATTTTAAATAACCCATATAATAATGTAACTTTGGATATTAATCTTATCGGCATTGATAATTACGTATTTTATGTTGCTCCTTATATTGAAGAAGAAAAAGAATATAAATTATATGATGATTATTTTGTCGGCGAAGTAAATATTACTCCAAAAGAGGAAACAGTCGGAGAAAATACGATAGTAACAGGTTTGGTTATTAGTAAAAATCCGAGATTTGACGGTATAGTAGAGTTGAATAGTTTCAGACAAGGTCTTGTTGAACACAGAGGCGAGGAATCTTACGAGTTTGATGCAACAAAACCTCGAAGATTTATTTTATCTGATGCGAGGATAAGTGATAATAATGCGTATAAATTATATGCAAATATAGGTAAAACATATTCGGGGAAATATACAGTTACGGCAGATGAAGGAATTACATCAGGCGGTAACAACGTAAAAATAGATTTGGCAAGTTATGGCGGATTTGAAATATCTTCTCAAAATCAGGAAGAAAAGTACGAACTGATTTTAGATGGTTTAAAAATTTCAAACGGCGGAACTTCCGGCCGCTATGAGTATGATGAAGATTTTAGTCATGTTATTCCTCAAACTGAAACATACAGAGAAGAAGGCAGAGGTTCTGTTATATTTATGGATTCTGCCAATTCTCAAAGTTACGCAACTCTTGTTGATACATCTCTAACGAATAATTCATCAAGAGATTTGGGTGGTGCGATATATACAAAAAATAATTTGACTATTATTGCAGAAAATATTAGTTCTAATTTTACCGGAAATGAACAATATAAAACATCTCCAATGCAGCAAACACATAATTATAATGACATATATTTGGCAGGAGAAAATCAGACCCTTAATTTGTTTGCAAAGAACGGAAACTCTATAAATATTCTTTCAGGTCTGGATATGGCTGATACCGTAAAATTGACATTGAATATTAATGAGCGTGGTACAGATCAGGGAACTGTTAAGTTGAAACTCCCGTCTGAATTAGGAGCGAAAAATTCTCTTGAAAAATTATCCATAAACGGCGGGAGTTTGAATATTGCTGATAATCAGTTCACAACTATTTATACAGATAAGTTGGTCATAACAGAAGATACGGATTTTAAATTTGATATTGATTTATTCTCTGAAAAATCTGATAAAATATGGACAAACAGGCAACGTGCAAATTCTGACGGACAAAATACTTATAACGGGAAATTAACCCTTACAAAATCCAGTTTTAATTTTGTCGGTGTAAAACCTTTAATGCCGGTTGATTCTATAAAAATAAAACTTTTAGATATAAGAAGTGCAACAGAAAACTTTGTTACATTTTTAAGTGAAGAAGGAGATCCTACTAATTATGTTCGCCTTGATATGTTAGAGGATGAATATCATACTCCTATATATGCTAAGTTAGGGTTAAACGGTGCTATAACCATTGGTTCAAGTCCTGATTGCAGTGATGAAGCAATTGTTCAAGCAGTTTTGAGTACAAAGAATAAGTCAGTAAAACTAAAACAAAATACAAGTATTTTTAATTTCGGTTATGAAAATATTACACCTATTCCTTACGGAGAAGTTCAATCTAAAAAATTAACAATAAACGGGGATAACTATATATTATCAACACCTAGTGAGATATCAGGTTTTGTTATAAACGGTACACAAAAATTAAAACCGTCAAAACAAAAAATTATTGCTAAGAATTTAACTATGAAAGGTTTTGATGGGGCATTTATAAACAATGGCGGTAAAATAACACTAAATCAGGTTAATCTTTTAGAGAATGAAACTGATAAAGATGGTGGTGCAATAAGAAACAATTCCGGCAAAACAACATTACAAGGAAAAAAGAAAAAATATGCTCAAGTTTTAAATAATATAGCAACAAATAATGGTGGTGCTATTTATAATAAGGGGACATTTAGTGCAAAATATATTCAGTTTGGTAAAACTTCGGAAAACCCTGCAAATTATGGCAATGAAGCCTTAAGAGGCGGTGCTATATATAATGAAGGTAAGACAACTGTAACTAAATCGAACTTTGTTAATAATATTGCAGATGAAGCAGGCGGGGCTGTTTATCTTGCAAATTATTCCAAATTAACATCTGACAATTTTAATTCAAATACAGCACCAAACGGCGGTGCTGCATACGTTAATTCAATATTGGGGAAAAATAAAAACGTATCCTTCTCCAAAGATAATTTTTATTCAAACAGTGCATCAGCCGATGGTGGTGCTATATACGTAGAACAAGGTAAAGTTTCTGTTTCAAAATCTAATTTCGGGTCTGTTTCTTCTGTTGGAAATACTGCTCTCCGAGGTGGTGCAATATTTAATTCTACGAAAGTTGTTGAACCGTCTTTGGAAAAATATAACCTAACAACAGTATCATCTTCAAAATTTGCACAAAACAGTGCAAATGAAGGAGGTGCTGTTTATAATGAAGGAAAATTAACTCTTAAAAAGAATACCTTCGGTTTAAAAGATAAGAAAAATGATAAATTCATAAATACAGCAGAAAATGGTGGTGCAGTTTATAATGCTTCAACAGGGGTATTAACAGATAAATCATCTGTTTTTGCTTATAACCAATCTGAGGAAAATGGCGGTGCAATATACAATGAAGGAAATATAACTACATATAACAGAAAAGGTAGTTTAACCGGCGGATTAAATTCTTCCAAAATAAATTATAATACTGCGATTAACGGCGGCGGGGTATATAATAAAGGTTTGTTAGGTTCTTCAAAATCAACATTTACCGGAAATAAAGCAACCTTCGGCGGCGGGTTATTTAACGATACAGATGGTAATGCAACATTAATAAAAACAAACTTCTATAGAAATGAAGCAGACAAAGGTGGTGCAATATATAACAAAGGTAATCTTATATTAAACAAATCTAATATTGGGAAAGCAAAGAAGAATAAAGTTGAATATGCTAACAAGTCAGAAACAGGTTCTGCTATATATAATGAAGGTGTGTTGACTTCATCAGGTTCAACGATTGCTTATAATATTTCAACAGGTAACGGTGCTGTGTATAATTATTCTGATGGGGTTATGAACTTTAAATCTTCAACATTAAAATCTAATTCTTCTCTTAATGGTGGTGCAATTTATAATGACGGGAACTTGACTATTGATAATAAAACAAAGTTTACTTCTAATAAAGCAGGAGAATCAGGAGGTGCGATATATAATACATCATCCGAATCAAATACATTAGCAGGCGGAACTTATTCAAAAAACAGTGCAACTGAAACCGGCGGTGCGATTTATAATGATTCAGGTTCAGAATTAAATATTTCAAGATATGATTATACGTACTATAAGAAAAATAAAGAAAAGCATAAATATTATAATGCTTCGTTCAAGTCTAATACATCTAAAGACGGTGGTGCTATATATAACAACGGTAATTTAAGTGTTGACTATGCATCTTTCTCTAAAAACAGTGCAATGTTAAAAAATGAAGAAACTATTGTTACTACTGTTCTTGATGGTGGAGAAAATTCAAAAGATACATATCATACAGTTATTAGTTATTCAGGAAAAGGTGGTGCGATTTATAATAATAATGCAAAACTTAATATATCAAATGCTAAATTCACATCGAATAAAGCGGGAGAATCCGGTGGAGCAATTTATAATGCGGTTACATCGCCTTTGAATATTAAGAATTCGGAATTTAAATCAAATTCATCTTTAAATAAAATCACAACGAAAGAGTATACAGTTAATACAACAACAGGTAAAAAATCAAAAACAATAACTACTTCTGTTTATGATGAAAACGGAAAAGGCGGAGCAATATATTCCAACGGTAATGTATTGATAAATAATGATTTGTTTGAAGATTATAATATAAAACAACGTAAACAAACAAAATTCACATCAAATAGTTCATATAATGGCGGTGCTATATATGGAGAGCATTTAATTACTGCTGTGAGTACAAATTTCACTTCGAATAAGGCACAGAATAAAGGCGGAGCGATATACGTTGCAGATGAAGGTAATTTAAAGGTTGTTAATTCTGATTTTAATAAGAATTCAGCGGCCTATGGCGGAGCAATATATGCAGGCAAAAATTCTAAAATAGAAATATTAGATACTAATTTTACGAATAACAAAGCCACAAAACAGGGTGGGGCTATATATGCAGATGAAGGAAGTACTGTAAATGTTATTTCAAATCTTAAGGATATAACATTTAGCGGGAATAAAGTCGGCAAAACTTCCAATGCTGTTTATTTGAATAATGCAGATATTAATTTACAAGCCAATGAAGGGAGAAAAATTTCTGTAAAAGATTATATTACCGGGGTAGGTAATATAACAACGTATGGAAATGTTATCTTAAAAAATGGTACAAAATTTGATGAAGGTATTACACTTTCTCAAGGCTCGGGAACATTGGTTATAGAAAAAGACAGTATTTTTGACGGGCTGAATCTTTCTTTATTTGGCAATTCATTAGTGTCTACTTCAAACAATAGGACAAGTACAATGTCACTACGTTCATTAACCTTGGCGGATAATACCACAACGGATATGTCAATAGATATGGACTTGAAGAACGGAACATCGGATAAAATAGTTGCAGACAGTGTTGAAGGAACGGGAACACTGAATGTATCC
>CACXGY010000088.1 GCA_902767275.1 uncultured bacterium
GCACAATCAGAGATTGCGTCGCCGCTAAAGTTAGGGCGAAGGTATTTTAATAATCCTTGCATTTTCTTCTCTCTCTATAATTTTTATTTAAATCTTGCTTACATATATATAAAGTATATACTCATAAAAAAATTGCCTTTTTGTTGTCTGTTTTGTTAAGAAATGTAACAAGTGATTGTTTAGAATGTTATTTCATTATATAAGCGTATTTTACCCCTAAGAAAAGAATGTATTTTTTGCAATTAGATATTTATATTATATATTTTTGCAAAATCAGTTTCTTTAATGCACGGGCATTAACAGCCTGTGGCTCAATCTGTAAAAGAGTTTCTAAATATTCCAACGCTTTATGATAATCTTCAAGTTTTTTGTATGCAGCGGCTATTGCATATAATGCATCAATAAACTTAGGATCAAGTTCTATTGCTTTTTCCAAATCTTTTATAGCCTTTTTTATATCAGGATTATTTATATCTTTTCTGGAAAGAGTTATATAGGCTTTATTATAATATGCATCTGTCATTTTGGGGTTAATTTGGATTGCTTTTGTATAATCAAGCATTGCTTCATCAAAATTATTCAATGCTTGCTGAGCAACAGCACGATAAAAGTACGAAATTTCCCAGTCATCTTTTAATTCTATTGATTGGGTTATAAAATCTACAGCACTCTCAAATTTGCCCTCGTGAATGTATTCAATTCCTTTATCTATATATGTTTTATAATCTACCATAAACCACCTTTTATATATTATAATATCATATTAAAAAATCCAATTGCCTTGTCAAGCCATGTATCTTTAGGTATAGGTTTTGGATTGTAATCCTTTGGTGTTGAATACTTATGCAAAGGGATTTTGTTATACATTCTTATTCCGTTCACAATGTGCCAAGTTAAACCTAAATCTGCAGGTTGTTCCCCTTTTTGTCCCAATGGATTTTTTATTACCAATCCCGGAAAAACCGAAACATAGTATTTTATATCACTTGGTTTGAATTTTGGTTCTTCTTCAATCAAATATCCTATTTTTTCATTTTCTTTCAATTGAAAAATATTATGTATTGTATTATCTTCTTCAGAAATTTGAATATTGCAGCACCAATTGTTTGTTTTATATTTTAATTCACTATTTTTAGGAGTATCTGTAAAACCCGCCCATGAATCAATAATTATTGAATTTTCATCAGGAAATATTAAATGTTTTTTTTCTACATGTTTATCTTTTTCCGGATTAAATGTTTTATATCCTTTTTTAGGAGTTATATTTAATCCGGCAACACAATGATCTATTTTGTGTGCAGAATTTGTTTCCGGATTGTACGCATACAGACTTAATTTTTTTACCTTATTGTACCCGTTCATTTTTAGAGCAAGAATGGTTGCATCGGTTATTTCTCCGCAATTTCCGATTTTGTTCTTTTTTAAACCCAATATCTCTTTGTAATATTGTATTTTAGGAGGTGTTCCTTCTATATAATATGCTCTGAACTCCTCCATAAATTGTGAAATAAAATGTTGAAAATTTTTTGTTTTTTCATTTTTGTCAATATTTTTATATAATTTTATTTTTGATGTTGAATAAAGCGGAAATTCTAATCTTACTCTACGGCATATATCATCCGCCCTTTTTAAATCAACAGACTTATTCCCAAAGGTTATATCTTTTTTTTCTTTCGGAATATATATATTATTTAATTGTTGATTTAGGTTTATATTCATTTGTTTATTGATTATATTTTATGGTTATCATTTTCTCCAATTCATCTTGGGAAAGAGCACCTTTTAATTTTTGTTGTACTTTTGCACTTTCTTTTAGATATATTGGAAAATCTTCTTGTTTATATTGTTTTTTATCTGTAAAAAACCATTTTAATTTTGTTTTTATATCGAATTTTCTTTTTTCAACAAGATTCGGATACTCATGCCTGAAAAATTCTAAATGTTCATCTTCAAGCGAATTTATTTTACTTGCAGGTGCATAGCATATTTCTTCATTTTTTTTTAATTTAATTCCATAAAAACGACTATTATTCTTTATCCTAGTGTTTGCGGCTTTTGAGTAATCTGTAAAACCAGCCCATGGATCAAGAATGATTGAACCGTTATTCGCTCTGTATAATGAAGCATCTTTTATCCCTTTTATCAAACTTTTTTTATCAAAATTTATGCCAACGACTGTATGATACAATTTCCTATATGAATTTGTATTTTTATCATATGCACATAACATCATTGTTTTTGCATTATTGTATCCGTTTATGCGGCCGGCAATTGTTGCAACACTTGCCAATTCACCGCAATTCCCCATTTTTAAATTCTTTACGGATTTAAGGAGTTTTATTGTATATTCGAGCGGTGAGGTTGCTAATGCACAGAACCCTCTAACCTCAGAAATCACGTTATCCGTATACGCAAATAGTTTCCATCTTTTATCATTGCATGAAACTTTTTTCTTTGTCATAGAAGAAGATTCCATCATTTTAGTATTTGAATAAACAGGAAATTCTTTTATTACATTTCGACAAATTTTATCCAACTTTCGTATCTCCGCATTTCTGGACATGAATTGGGGAGATTGGTTATTATTATATTGAGTTTGTCGGTTGGGATAATTTTGAGAGATATTCATAAAAACCTCATCGATATAAACCCTCTCAATATCAATAATTGCCATGTTTTCTTAAAAATGTAACTATAATTAACAATTATTTCAGATTTTCACACAATGCATTGCTTGATAGCGGTTCTCCGGTAAATTGTTCTATTAAATCATTCTCATCAATACTTGTTCCGTATCGGAAAAGATTTTGATTTAGATATTCTGCTGTTTGATTGTTTTCTGTAATATTTCCGAGTACAGAATGTAAATGGTTATACATTTGTGCTTTCATCAAATCCGCTCTGAAATAATTTTGATAGTATGCAGGATGAGAAAGGTAATGCGGAATTGTTGCCCACTCATTGTTAATTTCCTCATCAGGGTTTGCACCTATATATTTACATTTTAAATCGTGCCATAATCTCGGCAGGTTTTGTTCAGGGTTTTCATACATTGCTTTTTCAAAACCAATAATTAGCATACTGCGATTTATAAATTTTGCTTCAGATTTTTTATAATCCTCTTTAAATTTAGTTAATGTATCATCAGATACGATTCCTTTTAAAATATTTTCTTTTTGTTGCAAGTCACCCATCATCATTGCAACTGCTTCTGTTAAAGCAGGTGTTTCATGTTGATCTAAATAAGGCAGAGTCGTATCAACCCCTAAATGATATACACAGTGTCCTAATTCGTGACATAAAGTGTCAATACTGTCAGAATTATTTGTTAAATTTGCAAGTATTCTGGCATCTTTTCCTGCTTGTATATCAAAACAAAAACCATGTGTGTTTTTATTTTTTCTTGGGAATAAGTCCAACGTTATAGGCATAGAATCAATATCATAACCCATTCCTTTATACGCTTCTCTTGCTATATCTACAATTTGTTCTTTATCTTTTAAGGATTTGTTTACTTCTTTTGCCGGATTATTATCGAGAAGCAATCCATAATGATACGCTTTTAATTCATCTGCAGAAATACCGTATTCTTGTGCAAGGTCTTTTTTATTTTCGTTTTGAATTTTATTATTTACATCTTTTGCATTGTTGTAGACTTCGTCTAATAAGTTTTGGAGGTAATCAGCATCTACATCATAAGTTTCTTTTAGATTATATTCAAAGAAGTTCTTATATCCTTTTGATTGAGCAAATTTATTTCGCATTTTGATGAATTCTATCATATCGTCAGCAATCAAATCGCCGCCTTTCACGTTTGCTTCGTATGCCTTCTTTCTTATGTTGACGTCTTTTTCAGTTTGCAGAATTTTACGAATTTCCGCTTTTGTTGTTTCTTTTCCATCTATCATAGGTACATAAGAATTGTATTTTGCTGCTATCTCATTTTCTTTATCTCTTAGTGCTTTTTTTAATTCTCCTGCATTTAATTCTTCGTCAAAGTCTTTTGCCAAATTCTTTAATTGTTTGTTTAAATGCTTATCTTCAAGTCCAAATTCAGACATATTTGTTAATCTGTCATAGATATTTTTATTTCTATAGAGTTTATATACTTCTTCTTGTGACTTTTCATATTTTTTCATATTTTCATCAGTACTGTTTATATAAAAATTCCATGCATCAATATCTGCCCTCAAATTTTTCGGTTCAAGTTCTTCACAAAATTTATCTCTTAATTCTATAAATTCTTTATCTCTCATATTATCCCTTTCAGATGTATTTGTTATTATTCTATCACATTTTTGAGGAATAATATAAGCCTGATAGTTTTCAACAGATGGTTCTACCTTATCGAAAACGATAGTTTGACTGTTGTTTACTTCTGTTTGTTTTTGCATATTTGATGCTTTAAAATTATATATTGTTGGTTGGTTTAATATTATGTTCATATTCTTAGAATGCATCTAAATAAAATTTTTGCTATGCATTGGTGTTAAGTTCATTATATTTTTTACCGTTTCTGTATCCGATTCCCGCACGATAACCCGAAATCCCATATAGTATAGGAAGTGTCGGTTCAATCCATTTGAGTCCCGACATTACGGCAATTGTGGCAATATCATCTGAATGAAGGCAGATGTCTAGGACTTCGGGTGTTCGTTCGGAATTTAAACTTTCTTTTTTACGTTCTTCTTTAGTTTTTCCGTCAAAAATAGGATTTATAACTTTTTTACCTATGAAATTGGCTATTGTACTACCTCCAATTATACCGGTAGTAACAATTCCTCCAATCATACCTAGTGCTCTTGCAGATTTAGAATGTACATTAGCCTTTTCCAATCCTGCTAATGCAATCCCTGCACCTATGTTACATAAGAATATATTCGCTAAATATTGATATGCTCCTTCTTTTATTCTGTTGCCAAGATGTTCTTTTGTTATTTTTTTATCTGTCATTTGTTCACCGGCTAATCCGCCTGCTATACCTCCCGCAACAGGAATAAACCCAATTATTGAAAGTCTTCCGATTTCATTTTTTATGTCTTTTGATGTGATATTATCAGGCTCCGGCAATATTTCTTTATATACTTTTGTTCCTTCTTTTGTTTTTGTTAGTTCTTTGTCTAAAAATTTAATATCTTTAAACGATAATATTTTGCTTTTTGCTTTTTGTAATACATTTTCTGTTTTTTCGGAGACTTTTTGTTTTGACAAAAATTCGTCAACAATTTTTGTATTATTTTTTATAATATCTTTTGCACAATATTTTTCATAAGTTTTGCCTATAATTTTAGATGCAATTTTCGGTGCGGCAAGGGCGGAAGCAACTGTAGCAGTCAAAACTGCCCCTGTGTTTATAGCAGTATGTTTCTTTTTATCTTCGGGTGCTTCATATACTTTTTTTGCGGTATATAATGCTGAGCCTCCAATAAACAAAGGAGGAACTGCCTTTTTAAATTTTGATAATAACAAAGGCTGATCAAGATATTTACCTGCTAATTTTATTTCCCTAATCATTCTTCCCTGCATATTGTTGAGTGAAATCTTTTAATTTTTTGAACGCATTCTGAGTTATAACATGCTCAATTGAACACGCATTCTCAGATGCTTCTTCATTGGATAACTTTAATACTTTTTCAAAAAATTTAGTCAGTATTGTGTGTTTTCCTATTACTTCCGTTGCTTTTTCTATCCCTTTGGAAGTTATCTCTATCGAACCGTATCTTTCATAGTTTATATACTTTTTCTCTGCAAGTCTGTGAAGTGCATCTGTAACAGAAGCACGGGAAACATTTAGTTCCCTTGACAATTCAATCGCTTTTACGCTTCCGTTATGTTCTATGTTGTTGTATATACATTCAAGATAATCTTCTAATCCCGAACTCAATGTTAAATCTGACATTTTTATTCCTTATAATTGTTAGTTTTGTCTAACAATTATTTAATATCATACAAAAAATAAAATGTCAAGTTTGCCTAACATTTTTAAACAAGCCCCTCTTTTAGAGCCTTTACGGCTGCTTGCGTTCTGTCGTCAACAACAAGTTTTTGAATAATATTACAAACATGTGCTTTTGCAGTGTGCTCACTTATTGTTAAGGTTTTAGCAATTTCACTGTTTGTCTGACCGTCAACTACCAATTTCAAAACTTCATATTCACGTCTTGTTAAATTGGAATGTGTTTGTCTAAAATTTGCTCTTGATAATTGTCGTGCAGGAATTATACCTGAGTGTCTGTCTTTGATAAACGGAACAACTTTTGGGTCAAGCCACATCGCACCTTTTCTGATAGTTTTTATTATTACCATTAAGAATTCCGTATTAATATCTTTTAGAATATAACCGTTTGCTCCTGCCGTCATAGAATCATATACTTCTTCTTCAGTACAGTGTGATGTTAGTATAACAACTTTTGTATCAAAAGAATTACCTTCAAGAATTTTTTTTGTGGCTTCAATTCCGCTAAAATCAGGAAGTCCTATATCCATTAACACTATATCAGGTTTTGTGAGTCTGGCCTTTTCTACGGCTTCTTTTCCGTTTTCGGCTTCTGCGATGATTTCCATTTCGGGTTGCTCATCAAAGAGTGATTTTAATCCGATTCGCATTAATTTTTGATCTTCTACTAATAATATTTTTATGGTCATTTTTCCCTCACTTATTTATTTTCATCATAAGAATAAAAGATTTTTTAGTATAAGTTATTAGAAAGTTTGACCTGTAAAGATGATATTATTTAACAAATTTGATTATGAATATTTATTATGTTTAATATTTTGCTATAATATTGCATATAAATTTTTATAATTAAAAGATAAAAACTTCTTAAAGTTGCATTTTTTCTTAATGTATATTAAAATTTTATTATTAAGTTAGAAAGGTATAAGCAAAAGGGACATGGCCCAGAGTATTTATTTTAATTTATTTGTAGTTATTCTACTGATATTTGCTAATAGTTTTTTTGTAGCCTCAGAATTTTCAATGGTAAAAGTTAGGAAAACCCGCTTAGAACAGTTATCGAGCGAAGGTAATTCTACTGCTAAATTAGCGTTGGATATGACGGAAGATATCAATGGAATGCTGGCAGCAGCACAGTTAGGGATTACAATTGCCAGTATCGGCTTAGGTTGGATTGGGGCTAAAACAATCGCTGATATATTATATAATTTGTTAGTTACAGTTTTGCCTTTTATTAGTCCTGAACTTTGCATGGTAGTATCTGTTCCTATTGCTTTTATATTAATAACATTTTTTGAAGTACTATTAGGGGAACAAATACCAAAGTGTGTCGCTTTGCAAAATACTGAAAAAATGGCTCTTATTGTAGCAAGACCTATGAAATTGACAATGATTATTTTAAAACCGTTTGTTTGGTTTCTTGCAACATGCGGAGATAAAATACTTGAATTTTTTAAACTTGACTCTGTTGATAAAAATCAACTTGTTCATACAACAGAAGAACTCGATATGTTAGTAGATGCAAGTTACAATGAAGGTGTTCTTAATGAAACCGAAGCAGAAATGCTACATAACATGTTTAAATTCTCTGATTTAACTGCAAAACAAGTTATGATTCCGAGAACAGATATGATGTGTATAGAAAATATTACTCCTATAGAAGAAATTAAGAAAATTACCGCAGAAAATCAATACACAAGATATCCTGTATATGAAGAAAGTTTAGATAAGATTTTAGGTTTCTTGCACGTTAAGGATTTGTATTCAAAATTGTTAGACGGAGACGAGTCTTTCGATTTAAAAGATATTTTAAGACCGATAATGCTTATCCCTGAAACAATGACACTTGATAATCTTGTAATAGAATTTAGAAAACGCAAAAGTCAAATCGGTATTGTAGTTGATGAATTTGGAGGTACATCAGGACTTGTCAGTCTGGAGGATGTTATCGAAGAAATTGTCGGAGAAGTTCAAGATGAATTCGATGAAGAAGAAGAAACCGATATCAGAGAAGTTGCACCGGATACTTATGTAGCAAATGCTATGATGAGAATTGATGAAATCGCAGAGTTTTTCAATATTGAAGAAAATGAATTTGACTTTGAAGATGTTGAAACAATCGGCGGATTAGTAGTAAAAATATTAGGCAAAATTGCTCAAGTCGGTGACGTTGTTGAAATTAAAGAACAAGGGTTAAAGTTCTCTGTACAAAAGGTTGACGGGGCAAGAATTACTCGTTTGGTTATTCAAAAATATGAACCTGAACCTCAATTAAACGAAAATTGATATAAAGTGTTTAATTTACTCTAATTCTTTAATAGTGTACATTTTACCATTATTAAAACCTTGTATCTCGCTCTATGTGTACATTTGACACTATTTAGTTTTGTAAAAATATTGTCATTATTGGGTTAAAAAGGGTTTAAAAAATTCAAAAATGTGGTATTATATTAATGCAAGGGGCTACAAGACCTCAGCAGAGTGTTATTCCCCACACCACTCTTTAATAAAAAAGGTATCCCGGTTACTTCTAAAATACAGGTGCCATTATGGATACTATTTACTCCGCATTTAGTCAAGAACGATTATTAATTTTGTGTGCAAACATTGTACTGGTTACAACGTTTGTGTTTACTCAGAACAGTTGTGTGCTTGCAGACAATATCAGAATTGTCAATGGTATCGTTTCTCCTCCGTTGGTTAATTCTTTGCAAATAGAGCGAAGTTTAACAAAGATTGAATCAGATGAAAAAAGTGAGGCAGAATTTAATAGTTATATTTCAAGAAAGTATGCAAATTGTCAAATATCGACCGTTACAAAAGGAGTCAAACATATAAGACTTGTCAGGTATTATCAGGGGCGACCTGTCAGGTTAAACGTTATCGAAGCGGATATGAATGTTAATCCGAAGATAAAAATAGAACCGGTATTAGCCTCAACAACTCTTTCTCATAAAGCATCGATTACTGCGATGGCAAAACGTACTAATTCAATTGTTGCAGTGAACGGTGCTTTTTTCTTGCCGCAAACAGGATGTCCTCTGGGAACAATGATGGTGGATAAAAAATTATATACAGGTCCAGTTTTTAACAGAGTCGCAATGGGATTTTTTGATGACGGATTTAAGATGGATAGAGTAAAACTCAACGCATCATTAAAATGCGGTTGGAACAGTATCAAGATTGATAATATAAATCAACCGAGAATGTCTGTAGGGTTCACTTTATGCTACACCCCTGATTGGGGACAAATGTCACCATCAACCCCTAAAAATGGTTTACAAGTTGTCGTGTCCGACGGAAAAATTATATCTAAGGGAACTCAAAGATGTCCAATACCGCTCAATGGTTATGTTCTTGTCGGACCGGCAACAAATTTATCTTCATTAAAAATAAATGACAGAGTTAGTCTGGATGTAAAAACATTGCCGGAGTGGGAAAATGTTAATCATATCATAAGCGGCGGACCGTATCTTGTAAAAGACGGGCAGGTATATGTTGACATTCAAGATCAAAAATTATTGGCAATAGGAGGAAGGAACCCGAGAACTGCAATAGGTTATACGAAAGATAACAGATTCATAATAATTACTGCTGACGGCAGAGAAGGCAGTTCTATCGGAATGACTTTAAAAGAACTTGCTTATTATATGCAAAAACTCGGATGTGTTAATGCGATGAACCTTGACGGCGGCGGTTCAACCGTAATGTATGTGAACGGTTATATCGCCAATAAACCTCCTGTTAAAGGCGGAATCGCTCTTTCAAATGCATTGACAATTTCTGTACAACAATAATGTTTACAGTTTAAGCAGGGTTTCTAATATCCCTTCAGAGTACGTCGGATGAGCATAACAAACTTTTTTTAAATCGTTTACAGATAGATTATTTGTCATTGCAATTGCAATTTGTTGAATTAATGCAGATGCTTCGGGCGAAATAATGCTGGCACCAATAATAAAATTATCTTTTGCTAATATTTTTATAAATCCGTCAATTGAATTATCACAGTGTGCTTTTCCCAATGCAGAAATTGGAAATACGGATACTTTATAATTTTCATCATCTTCTTTTGATTTTGAAACTTGCCCTATCCAAGATATTTCAGGATTACCGTATACTACAGATGGAACAAATTTTTTATCAAAAGGTATATTTAAAGCCAATTCTTTTGCTTGACTAACCGCATAATGAGCAAGCATAATCTCTGCGGAAGCGTCGCCTATAATATCAATATTATTGTATGAATTTTTAATTGTTATCGGTTCTCTACCTACTGCAACCAGTACTGTTTCAGGGGTAATAATTTCTCCGTTTGATAAGGTTATTACTTTATTTTCAATTTTTTCGACGTATGTTGACCGATAAGTTTTTATCTTTTTCATTTTAAATTGTCGTTCAATCCTTTTAGATACTTCCCAATCAGCAAGAGGTAAAAGCCTGTCAGCGAGTTCTGTTATTGATACTTCAACTCCTAATGAGGATAGGATTCTTGCCCATTCAATTCCTATTGCACCTGAACCTACAATTAGTATTGATTTTGGAAGTGTTTCTAAATTCAAAATATCATCTGAGGATATTATAAATTTGTGATCATATTCCAACCCTTTTATTTCTTTTGGTTTTGAACCTGTAGCAATTATAATTTTGTCACAGACGTATTCATCATCTGATGTTTTTATCTTATTTTCAGCAATTATATTTGCTTCCGCTTTGACTATTGTAATCCCTGAATTTTTTAAAGTTAATTCAAGTCCTTTACGGAGTTTTGCGACGACATTTTCTTTGTATTCCTTTATTTTAGAATAATCAAGTGCAACATCTGAGAAATTTATGCCGAACTTAGATAATGTATTCAATTCGGAGTACTTATCAGCAATATGCAAAAATGCTTTTGTCGGAATACAACCACGATTAAGACAGGTTCCGCCAAGTTCATCTTTTTCGAATATTACAACAGTTTTACCCTGAGATGCGTAATACAATGCTGAACTATAACCTGCCGGTCCTCCGCCTATAATACCAATATCAAAAATTCCCATAGTTTTGAACTCCTCTTTTATAAGAAAAATTATACATAATAAAGGTAAAAATGTTAAGTAATTTTCAATTTTTAAAGAGGATTTGTCCATTTATTCTAAGTTTTTGTTATAATAAAAAACGTTAAATGAGTATAGCAAAAGGATAACGTTAAATGAGAAGATTATTTTGGCTGATAGCGATATTAATAATGAATATACAACAAGCGTTTGCTTTCAATGTAGATGCATTTATGGATAACACTGTAGCACCTGTATCTGATGCAATAGCGAAAGTAATATTTACTACAGTTCCACTACCTGGTGGGGAAATACCTGTTATCATTCTTTGGATATTGTTTGCCGGAATATTCTTTACTATATATTTCAAAGGTGTTGCTGTATGGGGTTTAAAACATGCAGTCGAACAATTAGTTAAACCTTCTAATACAGGCGACGGAAGCGGAGAAGTTTCATCTTTCCAAGCATTAGCAACTGCCCTTTCAGGAACTATTGGTATAGGAAGTATTGCAGGCGTTGCTATATCTATTTCTATCGGCGGGCCGGGTGCTGCATTTTGGATTTTCTTCGGTGCAATATTAGGAATGTCTATTAAATTCGCAGAGGCTACATTGGCAGTCAGATATAGAAGATTTAACCTTGACGGTTCTATTTCAGGCGGTCCTATGCACTATATTGCACACGGTTTAACAAGAAAAAATATGCGTTGGCTGGGGCAACCGTTATCCGTATTGTTTGCTATACTTTGTATTGGTGGCGGTATAACAGGCGGAAATATGATTCAAATTAATCAAACGGCTCACCAGATTGTATTTATAACAGGTAAAGATGCTAGCATATTTCATGGCTGCACATGGATTATCGGACTTGTAATAGCAATTCTGATATGGCTTGTTGTTGTTGGCGGTATCAAAAGTATAGCAAAGGTTACAACTGTATTAACCCCTACAATGTGTGTTTTATATATCCTTTCAGGATTGATTGTTATTTTTGCTAATTATGCATCAATTCCCAACGCATTATGTTTGATAGTAAAAGAAGCGTTTCATCCGACTGCAGTTGCCGGCGGATTCTTCGGGATTGTTGTAATAGGGTTAAGACGTTCTGTTCAATCTAATGAAGCAGGTACCGGTGCAGCGGCAATTGTATATGCTACGGCTCAAACAAAAGAACCCGTTTCTCAAGGGTTTGTCGCTTTATTAGAAACATTTTTAACAGGCATTCTTTGCTTATTTACATCATTTGCAATTGTTTTCTCAGGGGTATTGGATAATACTACAATCGGACAAATTTCAGGAATTGAACTTGCTTCAAATGCATTTCAATCTGTTATATCTTTCTTCCCGATAATTTTATCAATAATTGCTGTATTATTTGCATTATCAACTTTGATTTCTTGGGCATATTACGGACAAAAAGCGTGGACTTTCTTGTTAGGAGAAGGTAAGAAACGTGTATTATTATTTAATATTATATATTGTGCATTTATAGTAATCGGTTCTTGTTTAAATGTTCAATCAATTATCAACATTACGGATGCGATGATGCTTGCTATGTCTATTCCGAATTTAATTACTATATATATTCTTGCACCGGAAATCAAAAAGGCGATGCATGATTATTGTCAAAAATATTTGGTAAAAAAATAATTTGAAACTCAAATAGAAGGGTAAATCAATCAATGACTAAATTTGTACCGGAAGAATTGGAACAATGGAGAGAATCCAGTTTTAAAGCACTCATACCATTTATAGTTTTTGTGTTTTTCTATTTTGGATTTTCTATTGCGACAAGAGATTTTTCAAAAGTTCCTATGACGGTTGCATTTATCATTTCATCTGCTGTCGCATTAATTCTTAATCATAAAGAAAAATTAAATAAGAAAATAGAAGTCTTTGCACTTGGAATGGGACATAAAGATATAATGATAATGTGTCTTGTATTTATTTTAGCGGGAGCATTTACCGCCACAGCAAAGACTGTTGGCGGAGTTGATGCAGCGGTTATGATTGCTCAGCATTTTATACCTGCAAAGTTTCTTATTTCAGGATTGTTTGTAATATCTGCCTTTATTTCACTGGCAATAGGTACTTCTTGTGGTACGATTGCCGCATTGATTCCTATTGCGGTTACAATATCACAAACTTTTGGTTTTAATCCTGCCATTGTTTTGGGTGCGACTGTTGGTGGTGCTATGTTTGGAGATAATATCTCCTTGATTTCTGATACAACAATTGCTTCAACCAGAACACAGAATGTTGAGATGCGTGATAAAATGTTATACAGTTTGAGAATAGTGATTGTTCCGGCTTTGATTTGTGTATTTTTATATATGCTTCCAATGTTTTCAAATATAACGGTTACAGATATAAATACTGTTGTTAATTTAGATTCTTATATAAAAGTTATGCCGTATATTTTACTTCTTGTGTTGGGTATAGCAGGTATTAACGTAATGTTTTTACTTTTAATAGGTACGATTTTAAACACAATAATAGGTATTCATTACGGAATTTATGACATATTTGGGGCATTTACTTGTATTGGCGACGGAACAGTCAGCATGGCAAATACACTAATTGTTGCAATGCTTGCAGGCGGTTTGTTGAAAATGGTCAGATATAACGGTGGCATTACTTATATTATTCAAGAAACGGAACACCTTATAACAAATAAAAAATTATGCGAGTTTGGTATTTGTATACTTGTTGGGATTATAAATCTTTTCACTGCAAATAATACGGTTGCTATTATAACGGCAGGACCTATTGCAAAAGAATTATCTTTAAAATACGGAGTTAATCCAAAAAGAACGGCAAGTTTACTTGATACAACATCTTGCTTTATTCAAGGTTTGATTCCTTACGGTGCACAAATACTTATTGCTACCAGTTTGGCTTCTTCAATCGGAGTAAGTTCTTTTACAATAATGAAAGGGTTGTTTTACCCGGTTTTATTAGGATTCGGAATTCTTACTTCGGTTTGTTTATCAAAAAGCAATTAATTTAGATAATTTATTTTATTTGTTTTTGCGCGAACTTTTTCATTTAATTCTTTTACATCAGAAAGAATTTTATACTGACGAAACCAGTTTAACATATTCTTAATTGGATTGTTTGAATATTCTCCTGATTGATTAGCAATACTTTTAGCAACTTCTGCTTCCTGAGAATGAGGACTAAACATATTTTTTGCGGCATGTCTAACCATTCTACGGTCAGCAACAGTGTCTTGGATTAAACATAAACTAATTTTCATAATTAATACCCCTAATTTTTAAAATATTTGCAGAAAACATCTATATTATATATAAAAATATATAAAAAGTAAACTGTTAAGCAGAGTAATTTATATTGACAATAAAAGTAAAATAGTAACCTATAATAAACTATAAAGATTTGTAAATTATTTATAAAAATAGGAAAATTTTATATAAAAATAAACTTTATAAATATGTGTTCAAGTGTAGGAGATTTTGCCATGTCTGAAACAGCGGGTAGTTGTGGTGTTGTGAGTCAACGTATCGTTGCCGGAGGGAAAAATCCTTTCAACAGTGCAAGACGTATCGTACAGGAAGAACTCCGCAAAAATGAACTTATTCAAAAGGGCAAAGAATCAGGTTTAACATCCGGAGAAAAAGCGGAGTTGTTAACCTACAAAGCAGGAGAAGTCCTTGATTGGTTCAAAAAGGCAGGAGAAGGTTCTGTTTGTTACTCTGCGTAAAATTGAATAGCATTTACTCAAAAGAGGGTGTTCAAAAAAATGGACATCCTCTTTTAAATTTGCAAACGGCAGGGTTAAAGAAGGATTGCCGGTTTTTAACTTGTTTTTTCAAGGTGTTGCATTTCTAATCATAATTTGTGCAATTAAAAATTTGTTAAGAACTGTAATAAATTGTTGAAAATACAGTTTAAAAATATAACCACATGAGTAATAATAATAGTATAAAATACATTTACCAATGTTGAGGATATGTTATGTATAAATTTCGTGATATGTTTGCATGTAAACAAATATTGTTTATTTTGATTGCATTATTTATAACTTGCCCTGTATTAGCAGAAGATGACCCGACTCCGACAGATTTGATAGAGTTGAACCAAGCATCCGGCGAAAGGGTTTATAACTTTGAAATAACAGACAACGTTTATCCTGCTGAGAGTAATTTCGGAACGACAGGGGCAGGCAGCCTTCAAATCAATGGTGTCAAAAACTCTGACGGAACCATGTCAACCGTTGATATGAATCAACATTCAGGTTTTGTTGTCACTAATTCAACCGATATAACCGTCACAAATGTCGAATTTAAAAACGGTTACAGATACAGAAGTGATGGCAGTATTTTTAATATAAACAATGCCAATGCAAAAGTAACTCTTGATAATGTCAAATTCGTTGATAATAAGATAGAGTATTCAGGTGGCGGTACTGCTGTGGGTAGCATTATATATATACCAAACGGAACAATTGAATATATAAACGGAAATTTTGAAAATAATGTAAGTATTCATAATAATGCCAATGTCTATGGCGGGACAATATATAATACTGCAACAATAAATGAAATAACCGGTAATTTTTCTAACAACGGAGCAATAGCAAATCATAACCGATCCGGATATATTGGTGCCAGTGGAGGTTTTATTTCAAACGAAAGAGGCGGACATATTGACAATATCTCAGGAATCTTTACAGGAAACTATGCCATAAATGCAACAGGAATTGCATCTGCTTGTGGCGGAGCGATAGATAATTATTCATCCTCTACTATTGATTTAATCTCAGGCACATTTATAGGGAATTATGCACAATCTAATGACGGTAGTACACAAGGTGGAGCAATACATAATTATCAAGCAACAATTGGAACAATAAAAGGTAATTTTCAAAACAACAGAGTTATTAGTAACGGCACATTCGCTAATGGCGGAGCGATATCAAATTACAATGCAACTATTAGTTCAATAAAAGGTAATTTTCAAAACAACAGAGTTATTAGTAACGGCACATTCGCTTATGGCGGGGCGATATATAACAGTGGAACAATAAACGTCGTCGGAGATTTTAAGAATAACTATGCTAAAACTACCGGTAACAGTTCTGCAAGAGGCGGAGCGATAGATAATACAGGCACAATAGAGAATTTAAAAGGTAATTTCAGCAAGAACTATGTTTCATCTTCGGGGACATGGGCACAGGGCGGTGCTATCTATAATGGAACAGGTAGCGGAATAGAGAATCTGGAGGGTAATTTTACCAAGAACTATGCAATCTCAACAGGTAGCGAAACGGCCATGGGAGGAGCAATAGAAACAAGGGTTGCAATAACAAAATTAAAAGGTAATTTTAAAGGAAATTATACTCAATCTGCAAATTCAAATGCCTTCGGCGGAGCGATAGAAAACAGAGGAGTAATAGGAGAACTACACGGGAGTTTCGCAAACAACTATGCAAAAGCAAAGAACAAAGAATATCTTGCACTGGGCGGGGCAGTATTTACCCGTAATGATATAAACTTCGCTGCCGATAATGAACAAAATGTTTTCTCGGGCAATTACACTTCTGACTACAGAGGGAAAGATAAAAACGCAATCTTTGTCATGACTACTGATACCTCTGCCCCAACAATTACTCTTGATGCGAAAAATAACGGTGCATTCAAGTTCAATGACACAATCTCAGGCGGTACTCTCGATGATGAATGGAAAACGTTTGAGTACAAGAACCAATATAATCTGAAAATCAAAGGAGATTCGTCAGGAAAAGTCAATATTAACAACAAAGTCCTGAACGCAAATATAGACCACAACGATGTAACAACAAATGTGAACAAATATACCTATATCAACCACAAAGAGAATGAAGGTATAAACTCACTCACAATGAATAGCGGAACATTGAACATCAATGGCAGTTTAGGATTAAACAAACTCCATTTCCAAAACTTCGGAATGAACGGAGGAACAATAAATCTAAACAACGTCAAAGTTGACCTTGCTAATCAAAAAATGGGAAGAATAACCGCAAACGAATATAGCGGAAGCAATAAAGGTACAGTTAATGTCAAAACAATGACATTGACAAGTGACGGGGAAAAACTTGTGACTCCGGTAGAATTTGCGGATAAATCCTTCAAAAACACTGTTAAAAGCGATGTAAAAGAAGCCTATACAAAACTGTATAGATACAAAGTTTCGTATGACTCATCAGGAGAAAACGGAAACTTTATCTTTGAACGAACAGCAGGCGGAATCAGTTCATATAAAGATGTAAACCCGTCAATATTACCGACGGCAATAAACAACAACACAGGTGCTTATGCAACCCAAATGCAAACGTTTAACTATGCATTTCAACATTCGGCAACATTTATGAATCTTTCAATATCTGAGCGTATGGCGATGAAGAATGCGAACAAATACGCTCTCAACCTTGATAACAACAGACTTGCACTCACAGATGTCGGCACAACAACCTTCTCTCCGTTAATGACAAAATCTGAAGATGCAGGATTCTGGGTAAAACCTTATGCAACGTTTGAAAATATACCTTTGAAGCGAGGACCAAAGGTTAGTTCTATATCTTACGGAACTCTCATAGGTTATGACACACCATTGGAATCTATAAAACACGGTTGGGATAGAGTATTCACATACTATATCGGATACAACGGTTCATCACAAAGGTTCTTGGGTATAGATTCTTATGACAACGGCGGACTTGCAGGTGCTACGTTAACACTATATAAAGGAAACTTCTTTAACGCTACAACAATCTCGGCAGGTGCATCTGTCGGGGATAACCATACTATGTACGGACGTGAAAACTTCACATCTATTCTTGCAGGTATAGGGAACAAAACAGGATATAATATTGAGTTTAAAGACGGAAAATTCATAATCCAGCCGTCAATACTATTGTCATATACAATGGTAAAAACAATAGACTATACAAATGCGGCAGGAGTAAGAATAAACTCTGATCCTATGAGTGCAATACAAATAGCACCGGGGATAAAGTTCATCGGGAACACTAAAAACGGATGGCAGCCGTATCTTGCTGTGAATATGGTATGGAATATAATTGCACACTCTAACGTAAAAGCAAATAACATTACCCTACCAGATATGAGCATAAAACCTTATGTACAATATGGATTAGGGGTACAAAAGAGATTTGGAGAAAGGTTCATTGCTTTCGGACAGGCAATGATGCAAAACGGAGGACGCAACGGGATATCTTTGTCGTTCGGTTTCCGCTGGGCTTTAGGCAGGGGTAAATAAAAACAACTCTTTGACAAATGATGTATTTGGACTTTAAGCAGGGGTAAATAAGACACTGCTCTTTATGTTGGGGTTTTTACTTCTTTTGCTTATCAAGAGAAAGACTGAGGATGGGTTACTGATTTGATAAATCGGTGCGAAACATAGTAATCTATCACTGCTGTTTTAAAAATATTATTGTATATAATAAATATTATGGGTATATATTTAATTTAATTTAAAAAAAATATTTATGTACTTTTCTTTTCTTTATATTGCGACGGTAAAGA
>CACXGY010000089.1 GCA_902767275.1 uncultured bacterium
AGGTTTAGATATATAATCTATTGCACCGGATTCAAAACCTTGCAAAATATCTTCTTCCATTTTTTTAGCGGTAAGCATTATAACCTGAATTGTTTTCAGATATTTATCATTTTTAATTTGTTTGCACAAATCAAAACCATTAATAGAAGGTAGCATAACGTCAAGCAAAATTAAATCAGGCTTATCAGTTTTTATACATTCCAATGCTTTTACCCCGTCGAAGGATTTTTTAATATTATAAAAACCATCTGACTGTAATACGAGTTCAATAAGCCTATTTAACTGCGGTTCATCTTCAACTATTAAAATTTTTGCACCTTTTATATCCATAATTTTATTATATATAAAATTTTTTAGTTTTTTGTTAGTTATAAAGAATACAACAGAAAAAACGCAGTTGATTTGAGAAAAATGAATATAGATTTTGAAAATTCGAAAAATTGTAGATCAAGTATTGCTTGACAATAACTTTTAATTTTATTAAATGTCAGGCGGTGCCTGACCTACAAACTTATTATTGCAATGGTACAATATCTAATTTGTAACCCAAAGGTACAAGTATTTTCAATAATGTATCAATTTGTGGTGCGGATTTGGATTTTTCCAACCTTGCAAGATATTCTTGCTTGATATTGCATTTATCAGCAAATTCAGCTTGCGTTAAGCCAAGTTCTTTTCTTATGGCAATAATTTTACCCATAAGTTCAATCTTTAATTCAATTTCTGCAAGTTCTTCTTTTGAAAGTTCAAGAGAATCTTTAAAAGTTTCCCAATCTTTATTGTGTTTTTTATTAGCCATATTACAAGTTCCTTTCGTTGAAATCTTTTATAAGTTTTATCGCCTTTTCAATTTCTCTGCGAGGTGTCTTTTGTGTTCGTTTTACAAAATGATTTAGAATTATATATCTATTTTCTTTTTTGTAGAAAAAGAAAAATCTATCTCTTAATGGTCTTAGTTCATATAATTGCACATCTTTTTCTTCTATATGTTTTACATAAGGCTGACCGATTTCAACCCCATAAGTAGAGAGTATTTCTATATATTCTACTATTTTATTTAGTTTTATTCTGGCATCTTTTGACTTTGCTGATTTTTCTTTTAGTTCATAAATGTACTCTTGCGATTCAGAAAACCCATTTTCATCTTGCCAAAATTCAATTTTGTACTTTTTCATAAATTAGTTTCTTTCTATAACTATTATAACTAATTAGTTATAATTTTTCAAGTGGTTTTATTTGAAATTAATATTTATTACCAACCTAAAAAAATATACTACCGACTTTATACGAATTTATACCAAGTTTGAAGTTAGTAAAAGTTAATAAAATTTTTCAAAATTGTTATAAACTTTTCAAATTACCAACTATCTACCACTAAAAAATAAGTGTTCATAAAATCTCAAAGTGCTTGCAAAATCTCAAATTGGTGCTAATTACTAATATAGTGGGGCATACCGACAATTCTCAAACTGTGTGCAAAACTGGTTGTTTGAAGTAGTTTGAGATTTTTATCTCACACATTTTTAAAAGTTTAAAATGCTTGATATAACTTAATTATAAACAAAATTATCAAACCTTTGCAATTCTCAAACTATCAGAAAAATAATATTAAACAAAAAACAGGGATAAACCCTGTTTTTATTTTATAAATTCGGAAAAGGTGGGATTCGAACCCACGGTGCAGATTACTCCACACAACACCTTAGCAGGGTGCCGCCTTAAGCCTACTCGGCCACTTTTCCATCGGCTCTTGCCTACATTATTTATTCTAGCATAAATCTGTTTTTTCTCAAACTATATTTTATATCAATAAATAAAAGCGAACCGAAGTTCGCTTAAATAACTCTCAATCATCTTACTAAATCGATAGACCGTGATAATTATTACATTACTTAACGGCAACCAGTTTAGTTTGAACACCTACTTCGGCATTCATTCTTCTGGCATTCGCCATCGCGGAGGACCGGCGTTTCTTTGCTCCTCTAAGTATGTATTCTACGCCACTAAAGGTATTACATGTTGGAATCTCAACTTTTTTTAACATATATAGTCCTTTCTATTGCTTCCGTGTCATGTATATCGGCATTTTTTTTCAAAACTTTAGATTTTTTATAAGCATGTGTTACAAATATTTACATATTTTTCTTTGCAAAAAAAAACGATATCTTTTCAGATATCGATAATTATTGGACATTTTGGATTATCTTATTAAACTTTTTTTATTAGAAACTTCTTCTTTCTCTAATTGCTAATTGATTTTGATAAAAATTGCTGTTTGAGATGCTTTCTTCAATTCTGTCGTGTGATACTGTTGATGTATGTTCAAGGTTCACAAGGTTATTTAATCTGTTTAACAAAGGTGTTTCTTGGTATGATACGTTTCTTTTCTTTAATACTGACCAATATTGTGCTTCTTTTCTTGTTGCTGTTGTTTCTTCTGCTAATGTTGCAACTTTTGCTTTATGGCAACTTTCGTGAGCGATTAAACATGCGATTTGTTCTGTTGGTGCTTTTTGATACTTTACGTTGATTAAGATTACTCTGTTTCCCCAGTTATCTATTGTGTTCATTGCGAAATGGTTTCTATAACTATAAGAGATTTGGCTTAAATCATAAAATCTGATTTTTACTGAGTTTTCTTGAAGATTTTCGATTATTTCTGTAGCACCTATATCATCTAACATTTCTAACGCTGCTGTGATTTTTGAATCATCTGTGAACACTTTTACGTTCATTGCTGATACTCTGGATGAAAACAACACAAACAAACATGCTAAAAGCACTAATATTCTCTTAAACATAACACACATTCCCTACAATTTCTTTTTGATACTTTTATCTAATTCCTACATTTTAGGTAACGACAACTTCTGAAAAAACTTTAATAATTTGTTCATTTTTTGTTAACATTCTGTAACAAAAATCAATTTTTAGACTTTTTAACAATGAAAAATCCAATATTTGTAATAGTTTGCGTGTTTGTTAAGAAATGTTGCAAGAATAAAATGAAAAAAGCAATTTTTGAAAATAGATATACTTTATATATACATAAGAGATAATTAAATCTCAGGAAATTAGGATAATAGAATAGAAATAGAGGATATAGGATTATGACAGCAATTCAATTTGGAGCGTTAACCGCTAGAAGATTTGACAAAAACAGTCACGTAGGTTCAGATGATTTCGCAATGAGATCGTTATTATCAAATCCGATAAAATTTGCTCAACAGCACGATCTTCAACCGGGTGAAATTAAACGTGATGAAGACGGTAACTTAAAAGAAATGATGGGTTAATCTGTCAAATTTTGTTTAATTATTAAAAGTGAAAGAAGTACTGTGTAAAAACAGATCTATTATCTATTCTAATTATTAAAAGTATAGAGCCTTTTTAGGCTCTTTTTTTTATTTTAATTTTTTCAAAGAAGATATAAAATTATTGTGTTCAACATCCCCGTATATTTTAGTCACAAACAATTGATACCCTCTGTCCTCGCCTTCTATTTCAGGGAGTTCTGCAATCTCAGCAGAATAATAATTAACGTCATTTCTTGCACCCGCAGAAACCCTTGATGCGATATTGCTTAATGATAAGGCTCTTAATATTCCGTATATACCCTTATTCTTATTAGAGAATTTTGTGTATACTCTTAATGATGCATCTTGTTTTTCAAGGTCGTAGCGACCGACTATATATGCACTTAAATACTGGGCAAAAGATTTTATTTTAATATCATCAATAACATTATCTTTTAAGGATATTGTTCCCTGTATTTTATTGAATTTACCGTCAGGAATATTCATCAAATCAAAAATTGTAGCAGGACTAATCATTGCAAGAGGGTTTCTGAATACTGATGCAACATTCAGAACATATTCAATCAATCCTATTTTACCAATTGTTCCGTCTTTTACTATGAATTTTATATCCCCGTTTAACTTTAAAGAATCATCCGTGCAAATGTCAATAATTCCGCTTGCTTTGCCTGAAATTTCTTTTTGCAGGTTTAATAGTGCTGTTGCTATCAAATCGGAATTAACATCTTTAACTCCTAATCTTACGTGATATTTATGTTTTTTTAAATCACAGCACGCATGGCATGATGAATGACCTTCTGCAAAATCAAATCGATTAGAATTTAAATCTAAATCTCCGTTTTCGTCTAATGTTAAGGTCGCTTCCATATTGGTTGCTTCCAGGCCGTTATACATCCCTCGTTTTAGTCTAAAAATACAGTTCTTGATAATCAAATTAGTAATATCGAAAGTCGGCATATCACTATCTGAATCTTCTGAGGTTGCGGCTTTAACTGTTTGACCGTCTCCTTGTTGATTTAATGATACTAATAATTTTTCGACATCCATTTCATCCAGCATAAAATCAATATCGTTTATTATGATAGGAAACGCTATATTATTTACAATGTTTCCTTTGAGTTCATATTTAGAACGTCTGTACCCGCCAATGGCATCAATATTTATTGTATTGAAATTAGTAGACAAATTCGCTTTTCGCAGGAATAGTTGTTGTGACGGTATTGCAATTTTTTCCAGTGCCAAGTTCCCGAATAATTTTACACCTTTTGGGCCGTCAACTGCTGTTAATTTCCCTACGGCTGTTCCGTTTTTAAATATTTCTTGTCTTATTATAATATTCAAAAATTCACTCGGAACCGGTTGAGATATTTCAAAACCCATTACTCTAAAATCTACACCTTTAGCAAAATTTATGACACCGTGCAAAGATATTAGTTTTCTTCTATAAAATTCTTTTACTCCGGGAACTGTTACATAATAATTAAGATCTTTTATTTTTAATATAGTACCTTTAACGTTCATGTTTGATACAACAACACGTTCTTCTTTATACGGGCTAATCGGCTGTCCGCTGACTAACAAATTGTCTTCAGGAGTGATTTTAAACAGCCATTTTAAGTCAAAATTATCTTTTACAGATTTTAAAATCAATCTTGTTTTTGCCTGACCGACTATTCCTAAAGGGACACCTATCACGGGCGATAAATAATATTTAGCAAAATCATTTGTTACTATTCCGTCAGCAATTATGTTCATACGGAATGTATTCATATAATCTTTTATATCGCCTGCGAATTTTAAACTGTTAATTTTTCTGGTTCCGTAATATCCGGAAAAATCTTTAAGTTGTATATCTTTTAAACCAACTATTGCATAACCTTTATGAATATGAATTGGAACCCTTTCTACAGGTATAAATAAAAAGCACAGATGGTGTAAATCAACCCTTCCCTTAATACCTTTCGGAACTATATTAAATTTAAAGTCAAAATCCCCTTCAATATTATCAAAGAATGAAAGCATTTCTGCTCCGTTTGGGATTATTGCGTTTGATTGAATAATAGCAACGATATTTGATACTTCAAAATTCTTTGCGAATACATCAAATTCAAAATGTTTATCATCTTTTGCTGACCCTTTAAGATGTATTTTGGATTTATTTAGAGAAATAATGGAATCCTCTATATATAATCTTTTATTTTTTATATAAACTTTGTTTGTATCGGATGCCAGTATTTGAACTTTATTTTTTCCTTGTTTAACAATTGTGTTGAGATTGAAATGTACATAATCAATTTGATTATCAGTGTGTTGAACATCTATTCCTTTTGCATTGACATCAAAACTGACACCGTTTTCTTTATATAAAAGTTTTAAATCATTAATATATAAGATGGCTTTGGTTATATCAACACCCCAATCTGTCTTTACTTCCTCTTGTTGTTCTTTTGGAAGCATAGATAAAAGACCGTTTCCGTCAGCATAAATGTAGTCAGCACCAACTTTTTTTATCAGTATAGTTTTTTTTCGTATTTTTGCAAGTGATATTTCTGAATCAATTTTCTCTAATATTAGTATAGGCACATTATTTTTTATCAATTTGAAACTGTCAGCAGTTAATGATATATTAGGATTTAAACCCGTTGTGAGTTTTGCATTTTTGTATTCAACGCTTACTCCGACTCTTTTGTAAAGTTCTTTATTTATATAATCTTGCAATTTTTGTGATGCAACTATTCCGGGAATTATGTATAAATATGCATATACAACAAAGGCAAGTATAGCACCTGCTATCCCTCCTAATATTAATATTGCCCGTGTCTTTTTTATAAAGTTCTTTATCATATTAATGAAATTATATCATATAATAATTTCTCATATATAATACTAATAGTTTACTTTTTAAAAGCAGACTCTTATGTATAAACTATCTTTTATAAAATAATTTGTATAAATTAAAAAGTAATCATATCGTTATAGTCAAGATATGCAAATACGACAATTCCTGCGATAAGAAGAATGAACGCCCAGAATAAGAGATTAACAATAGTTTCTCCAAGAAAAGAAAAGAATGTTCCTTTTTCAGGAAGCGGTTTTTTGTATGCAGGATCAACCCATTCTCCACAGTTCATACATTTTTTAGCATCATCCGGTATTTCACTTTTACAAAATGGACAGAGCATTGTTTTCTCCTTTTTATCTTTTCCCCTTCAATCATAGAGTAGCACAGTATAATAATAATTGCAAAATAAATATTAAAAAATAGTTAACTCTCTATTTAATTTTAGATTAAATGTTGTATAATATTATTGTAGTTAAATAAGGAGAAAAATTATGTCAAACCCTATTTTGAACGATAACTTTGTTCAGGCAGAAGGGGTTGTTAGCGGACAAGTTATGACTGTTAACGGAACTCTTGATAAAACATTTTTATTGTTCTTGTGTGCAACATTCCCTGCTATATATACATGGCAGCAATTCATGGCAGGCTTTACTGATAAAGCAGGCATGTTGACATTGGTAGGTGCTATCGTCGGTTTTGTGTTTGCTATGATAATGGCATTTACAAAGAATAAAATTTTTGCGCCGTTGTATGCTGTGTGTGAAGGTTTGTTTCTTGGCGGAATCTCCGCAATGTTTGAAGCACAGTATTCGGGAATTGTTTTTCAAGCAGTGCTTGGAACGTTTGCTGCTATGTTCACTATGTTAGGACTATACAGATTGGGTTTAATTAAATGTACGGATAAATTTAGAAGTGTTATTTTTACTGCAACTCTTTCTATTGCTGTTATATATCTTGTACAAATTATTGGGTCATTTTTCGGAATGAGTATTCCTGCTATTTTTAATGCGGGTTTAATTGGTATCGGATTCAGTGTTCTTGTTGTGGTAATTGCGTCTCTTAATCTGATTATAGATTTTGATTTTATAGAACAAGGTGCTCAGAATATGCTCCCTAAAGATTACGAATGGTATGGGGCATTCGGTCTTATGGTTACATTAGTCTGGTTGTATATTGAGATTTTGAGATTGTTATCAAAATTACGTGACAGATAAGTAGGACTTAAATAATATGAAAGAGCGGTTTAACCGCTCTTTTTTGTTGTATCTTTTATTTATAATATGATATTTCTTTTAAAAAACACTGATGTTCAACAGTATTTTTTTCTATATAATTGTAATATGAAGTATTTATTTTTAGATTTTGACGGAGTTTTGTTTGATACGCTAAAAGAAGCATATATAATTTGTCGTTACGCTTTTAATGGTACAAATTATAATGCTAATATTGATTCTTTTATTTACGATAAATTTTATCGTTATAAATTCTTAGTCTATAATTCGTGGCAATATTATTATATTATGCAATTATTAGAAGAAAATCTGTCTGATGAAGAATTTATATCAAAATATTATGAATATATGAATAATAGAGATAAAATTTCAGAAAATAGTTTTGATGAAAAATATTATTCTGCTCGAAATGATTTAATGAAAAATCATAATGAATTCTGGGATAATCTGGAAAAACCGTTTGAGTTTTTATATATGGTTAAAAAAGGTGTTAAAGATAAATTATTTGTCCCGATTATTGTTTCAAAAAAGAACAAGTCCGCAATTGAATACAGATTGAAACAATCAGGTTTTGAAATAGACAGTGATTCTGTATTCGGGAAAGATGAACTGTTCAACTACAAAACCAAGCCTGAATTTATAAATGAATATATGAATAAAAATAATATTAAAAATTCATATTTTATAGATGATAATTCAAATAATCTTCTCCCATGCAGAGAGTATCCTAATATAAAACCAATCCTTGCAGGTTGGGGAAATATTGCAATCGGAGAAAAAGGATATTCTCAGGAGGAATGTATAAATTTATTGCTTAGTAATTAAGATTATGATTAAATTTGTTAACAATTCATAGTGAAAAAGGCAATTAATAATCTTGATAGGTTTTATTGAGGTATGAATATTCGTGTAGTGTCAACCCATCCTAATGATTCTCAAGTAGAACTGTTGAAAAATGCATATAAGAAATCTATGCAAATATACAGACAAACAGTTGATGCTGCTAAATCAAAGACATTAGAGGAATTATATACAGAAGAATTTAGACCTTCAGTACAGAGAGCAAACAAAACGACCGTAAAATCATTAGAAACCGGTAAACCGGTTAGTGTAGATTTAAGATACAGACTTGTTGAAGGGAAATTAAACGGTTCTCATAGGTTAATGTATACTGTTGTTACACCTAATGGTAAAACTTTAGGTAAAAAAGGGTTTGGGATTGAAGATAAAGAAGGCGAAAAAAGATTTGCAGCAGGATTTATTAAGTCGAAGAAAAATGATATTTATGCCGGAGTTCAAATAAGACTTTTACAAGCAGCATGCGAAGAAGCACAACGTAACGGAATTAAATTTATGCCTTTGAGTTCATTGTTGCCTGCCGCTAAATTCCATACAATGATGGGATTTAGACCAACAAGAAGTTTTAATGTTGAAATCAAAAGTATGTCTGATATAACAAAAGCAATAGCGGATAATTATATTGATTTCAAAAAAGCAGGGTTTGAACCGAGTGAGGTTGTGCCTATTCTTTCTAAAAAAGATGGAAAATATTACTTTGACAGAAATAGAACTATATATTGTGCAACAATGAAACGTAATGAAAAAATGTTGAAAAATGGCAATAAAAGACATTTGAAACTTTCTGATGAGCATTCAGATGAATCAATAAATATGATTATGCAAGGCAGAGAATTCAATAAGTGGCTTGAACGTATTAAAGGTTTTGAGATTATGCCAAAAGAAGGTGTAATCCCTAAAAAACAAAATGCGTTTAAATCTTTGTATGATTTGATAAGTGTATTTTTTGAATAAATAGCAAAATATATTTTTACAAACATTATATAAAATAAATAAATTCAGGAGAAAATAATGTTAACAACTTCTATCCAGCCAACAAATAACAGAACAAATTTTTATGGTTTATCAAACAAACTCGGTAAAAAGATTTGCATTGACGGTAAAAAAGATATTGTAGAAATATTAGATAAACGTGGAGATAAAAGTGCAGTAATAGGTGAATTACCTGCATGTATATTTAATTGTCTGCCTGTGAACAACAGAGAAGGTGCAATAAAAGAGATTTTAGGGGTATTCAGTGAATGTGCGGAAGAAATCAGAAATTTTAGACCGGGGGTATCTGCACCGAGAGAAGAACGCTTAAACAGACGCCCGAATGCCGTCGTTGATAAAATGAGAGATGTATTTGTTAAATATAATGTTTTAAAAGAACCTGAAAAATTTGATTTGGTTAATTTAGGTGCCGGTGAATATAAACGTGCATACAAAATGGAAGGAATTACTGATCCTAAAAACGGAGATAGAATTTGTTTCAAGGTATTCCATAAAGTCGATACTACTCCGGAATGGCATAAGTACAAATGTCACGGAAATTATTCCGAAATAAATATTTCTGCATATTGGAGAAAAAATGCAGGGATGAATACTCAACTAAATAAAGTTTATACCGGCGATATCAATAACGGGTATTTATTAGACAGATATGTTGATATTGATGTAAAAGAACCTTCTAAAATCGTTGATGTGTATGATAACGGTGTAAGAAATATTGATGCTGTATCAGCAGATACAGGACATAACAAATTGTACGGGTATAGCATTGATGAAGGCGGCTCAAGGGTTGTAAACAGAGTAAAAAATCAAAGTCCGACTGCAAGATATGTACTGAAGCACATGAAACAAACTCCCGAACAATACCGTATACAAGAGTGGTTTAGAATTCTCAGACAAAGACGTGATTTAGACGATACTCAAAAGAAAGCAGGACTTGCTCTGTCTATTAAACATTTTCCTGAAGATAAACAAGTAAATTTAATTGAAAGATGTTTAAAACATAATGAACCGTTGGTCGATCAGGCTCTTGGATATGCTTTAAAATATCTGCATGAAGACCAATCAGAAAAATATTTCGAAATTTTAATGAAACGCAACAATCCTATTACACAAACTGTTTTATTAAATGAAATTCCGTTATTGGCTAAAAAACCGAGTATCGGTAAACGATATGATGATGTAAATGTTCCTCGTGGTGTTGTTGAGCCTGATATCGTTGCTAAATATTATGATATTGCAAAAGATATAGTTCTTCCTGAAGCCGAAGAACATTTAGCAAGTTATGTTCATTTGCTTCCGAAAGAAAGAATTATTCCTGAAGCAGAAAGATTAATCTCCAGAAACAGTAAACAAATAAATGACAGACTTTTACATAAAATTATATATGTCGGAACGGATGAATTTTCATTCGATAACAAAATGCAGATTATAAACAGTATTGAAAAACATAATACAGATCCGTTTATAGCAGACAAGGCACAAAAAACTAAAATTAGAGTCATTAGAGATTCTCTCGAAGATTAGTTTGAAAATACAGAGTTTTTGTTTCAAAATGTATATAGGTATGAATACATTAAAAACTAAAGATAATCTGTCTTTCTTAGGAATGACTAAAATATATGCAATTTCTGACTCTCATCAGGAAACCCGAAAAACGAGGGCGTTTTTATCTAAAATATTAAAAGATAGCCGTGGAGAGGACAATGTTTTGTTTCTTAACGGCGGAGATATTTTTAAAGGGATTTATCCTAAAGATTTAGAGAGGGATAGTTATTTAAAAATGAAAGAAGAAAAACCTGATTTAGAAATGGTTATGACATTAGGAAATAATGATTTCGGGTTTAATAAAGAAAGTTTAGATTATCTTGCTGATACAGTTAAGCGATTTACAACAAAAGGGATAAAAACAGTTTGTGCAAATATTTTCAAATCAGACGGAAAAAGACCTGAATGGTTAAAACCATATACTATTGTTGAGCGTGACGGTGATAGAACTTTTATCACAGGGTTTTGTATTGATAATATCAATACCGCAAAATTCGGTATAGTGCCAAAGAAACAATTTGAAGTTTTAGATGAGATTCAACAGGCAATCATAAAAGAAAAGCCTGATAATGTAATTATTTTAAATCATGATTATATGCCTGTAAGTAAATCTATTGTTGAAACCTGTAAGGATAACGGTATAAAAGTGGATGTTGTAATTGGCGGGCATGATCATGAATTTGTTCCGCCGGATAAGGATTTACATATTTATTATCCGCAATCTTTTAGTGATTCTATGTATAAATTAAATCTTATCAATAAACACGGCAGACATGAAGTTAAGGGTGTGGATGTTATAAAAAGTGAAGGTTTGGGGGTTAATAAATCTTTTGATGAAGATTTAAAAGAGTATGAGGAATCTTCGGGACTACTGGAAAAAATTGCTCCTTCTACATTAAATCTGGTAAAAAGATATTCTCAACCTTGCCCTTTGGGTAGTTTTCTTGCAGATGAAATGAAGAATGTTTCCAATTCTGATATTGCTTTCTTTTCTACAGGGTTTTTAATGAAACCTATAGAATATAGGCCTGAATCATTTATAACAAATTACTTGTTCAAAAAAACAATTATTGCAGATACTCCCATAAAAACAGTTGAGTTAGATGCTTCTCAATTAAAAGAGGTCTTTGCTCATTCTTTGAGAACACACGGGTATGGCAGCAGTAATCCTAAGTTCTTGCAATGTTCAAATAATATGCGAATAGTTGGGATTAATCATCCTGAAAAATCCGAATGGGAACTAAGACAGATATATATTAATGACGAACCTGTATTAGATGAAAATGCGAACCCTATAAGCACAAGCAAAAAATATAAATGTGCAATTGATTCATATATAGCAGATGGCGGACAAGGTTTTTCAATTATTCAAAAAGTTGAAAAGAAGGATGTAATAGAGAAAGATTCAAAAGTCAAAATCAATGAAGTGTTGATGAATGCCTTAAAACAAGCACCTTATAAATATGAAAAAGGCTCTGAATACCCACAGTTTGAATTAACAACAATTGGGTAATATTAAATAAGTTCCACTTTCCCTGTATTATGGTCAAAATGGCATTTCGCTATATATAATTTATTATTTTCTACTGCACTTCTGATAATATCAGAATGGTTAAGAAGATATTCTTCTACCCAGAGAGTGTGTTTTCTTGCGAATTCATTATTACAATCAAATTTTCCTTTGCCATCAATAACAGGATAAACACTTTTTATTATAGATTGAAAATGTTCAGGTATTTCCGGATATTGTTCATTTGCGAATTTCATAACTCCGCAATCGTCGTGTCCTAAAAGTATAAGAAGCGGAACATGTAGTTTTTTTATTGCATATTCAATACTTTCTTTGACATTTGGTCCGACTGCGATTCCTGCTACTCTTACTACAAAAAGTTCTCCAATTCCGCAATCAAATATTATTTCAGGCACTACTCTTGAATCTGAACAACTCAGTACACACGCATATGGTTCTTGATATAATGCAAGATTTTGAAGCGTTTTTAAACACATATTTTGTGCCGTCGGTTTTCCGTTTATAAAATTTTTATTTCCGTTTAATAATTTTTCTAATTCTTGTTTTGCAATCTCCGGAATTCTATTCATAAACCCTCCTGATTATAATTATATTTTGTAAAAGATTTCATACAAATAATTATTATTAATAAAGTAGTTATAGTCTGAATTAAGGCGATAAAAATCATAATGTTGTATTATTAAAATCGGTAACCCTTCCCTAACCCTTCCCTTGCAAAGGGCAGGGAATAACTGTCCTTGACAAGGGAAGGACTGAGGATGGGTTACGACAATATTTGTTCAGTATAGATATCAGATTTGTGAATAATTTCGAACAATCAAT
>CACXGY010000090.1 GCA_902767275.1 uncultured bacterium
ACATACTTTTTACATTTCAAGATAAGATACTACTTATAGCCCTAGTACCTTTATTAATCGGCAACCCTTCCCTAACCCTTCCCTTGCAAAGGACAGGGAACACTTCCTTCTCTTGACAAGGGAAGGACTGAGGATGGGTCACTGATTTGATAAATCGGTGCGAAACATCGCACTTTACCACTACTTATTGCCTTAATGGCTTAAAAATAGGTATTTTAGTGACATATGTCAATAAACATACAATCACCATAACTATAAAAACGGTATTTGTTTGCTATTGCTTGTCTATATGCATTCATTATGTTTTCTTTTCCGGCAAGAGCGGATACAAGCATCAAAAGTGTAGATTTTGGCAGGTGGAAATTTGTTATAAGTTTATCTATTACTCCAAATTTATATGGTGGATAAATAAATAGTGTAGAATTAGATGTACATTCTTTTATTTCTCCAAACTCTTTCCATGCACTTTCTAAAGTTCGTACAGTTGTTGTTCCGACAGCAACAATATTTTTACCCTCTTTTTTTGCTCGATTAATCATATCAGCCGTTTCTTTTGGTATATGATATTCTTCGGAATCCATCTTGTGATCAAGTACGTTTTCACATTTTACAGGTCTGAAAGTACCCAACCCGACAGTCAGATTGACAAAACCTATCTGAACTCCTTTTGCTCTCAATTTATCCATAATTTCCGTTGTAAAATGTAATCCCGCAGTCGGTGCGGCAACGGAGCCTTCGTGCTTTGCATAAACAGTTTGATATCTGTCATAATCAAGTTTTTTTAATTCTTCTGTTGTCATTTTTCGTTCAATATAAGGCGGTAATGGAACATTTCCCACTTGAGATAACACCCCGTATATGTCCCCTTCATAATGAAGTTGAACAAGCCATTTGCCGTCATCTTCAAGAGGGTGTAGAACGGTTGCTGATAACAAATCTGATATATTTACCACAGTCCCGTCTTTTACTCTCTTTGATGGCTTAATTAAAACTTCCCATTGTTTATTTTCTTTTTGTTTTAACAAAAAAATCTCAATTTTTGCCCCTGTATCTTTATAACCGTATAATCTTGCGGGGATAACCTTTGTATTATTTAATATCAAAACATCGTTTTCATCTAAATAATCAACAATATCAAAAAAGTGTTTATGTTCAATATTACCGTTTCTACCTAATACAAGCATCTTTGACATTTCTCTTTTTTGAGCAGGTGTCTGTGCTATCAATTCTTCCGGTAGTTCATAATCAAATTCTGAAACAAGCATTTTTTATCCTTTTTTGTATGGCAAGTACGCCCAACTAAATTTTCACAGTATAAATTGAAAGTTGAAAATTATCATTTTTTACCATTCTTTTTCAATTTTCGATTTTTGAAATTACCTCTATTTTTTTTCTTCTATTTTTTTAGCATTAGCAACTTCGTCATCAGAAACTTTATTTTTTGCTGCTGCAAATTCTATATCAAGTTTTTTATTTATAAGAACAGTTTGTATTATTTGAACAATATTACTTGATATTAAGTACAATAATACACCTGCAGGAATAGGAATAAGAACAAATGTACCGCATAACATAATTGGCATAAACATATTCATTGATTTTTGCATTGCAGCCTGTGCAGGGTCTACATCTTGACCTTTGTTCATAGCCATCATTGCTTTTTGAGTCAGAACCATTGTTAGTCCGAATAAAACAATAAGTGCCAGTACATCAAAGTGGAAATTAGATTTTACAGGTGTAGTCGGTATAGTTGCAGTTAAAACATCTCCTTGTCTTGTGAATGTAACTAACTCCGTTTCTCTTGTTTTTGTGTTTGTAATTTCAACTTCCGCTTTTTGAATATCTGAACATTGACTTAATGACAATCTGTATGATGAAATTAAATCTTTCATCAAATCAACCATATCCATATCAAGTGTTAATGGTTTTCCCGGCTGAATAGAACCTTGAATATGTATTGCCTTATCAGGATTTTCTATTTTAATATTCTTTAAAGTTTCCTTTTTCATATATACAGTGGCAGTTTTACCAGTCATAAACGTTGCCGTTGATGATACTCCCATAATACCGTCTTTTGATATTCCTGCTTCTGCTCTGAGGGTTGAGGATAAACTTTTTACGAATAAAAATGAATCATTTCCTGCCATTTTTATAAATTGAGGACTCATTAATGATGAATATAACAAAATAAATATCGGCATTTGTATTAATAACGGTAAACATCCTGACATAGGATTAAAATTGTGTTCTTTATAAAACTCCATCATTTTTCTTTGCATTGTTTGAGGATCGTTTTTATAACGTTCTTGAATGGCCTTCATTCTTGGCTGCAAAGTTTGCATCTGTTTCATTGAACGTTGTTGCGAAACACTTAACGGCCACATTGCCATTCTGACGATAACCGTTAACAAAATTATTCCTAACCCGTAACTGCCTGCTATGTCAGATAATATTTTTAATACTTTTATAGTTAGTGTTATAAAATCCATTTTTATCCCCAATCTTCTTATTTTGCTATTTATTACGCAACCCGATATTTAACGGGTTCATAACTAAAAAGATATTATAAAAGCGTAGGTAAGTCAAATTATAGGTTTATTCAGAAAAAACCTGATTAACAATACATCTTGAGTATTTTATTTGTCCGTTCAATTCTTTTTCAACATCAACACCGATTTCTTCTGCTTCTTTTAGTTCAAATATTTTGTTCATAGATTTTATAAGAAATTTGTATTGAGGGACTCGGGCAAATTTTGAATCTTGATATATCTTGTATAATAGTGTATTTATATCATTTGGCGAAATTTCTATATCAGGTTGTTTATTAGGACTAACTTCATCTAAGACTATATTTAATAATTTGTTTCCGAGTTTTTTATCCATTTTTATATCTCGTTCTTGTCCGGCATGTGGTTTAAGAGCAGAATAAATCATTGTCAACGGTCTGCATATATAATTATCATCCGCTTCTGGCGGATAAAAGTCTATTGCAGTCAAAGATTGAGTTTTGTGATTAAAAATAATATTAGACGCTGCATTATCAAATATCATTTCCTCATCTCGGGCTTCTGTTATCTGATTTGCCAAATCTTTGAAGGATTTATCAGGTAATGAATATACCTCATCGGGTTTGAATTGCCAACTGAGAGGCTCTCCTTCTATATATTTCATTATTGTTGTCCCGTTTTCTGATTTTGCTACCACATGATTAACTTTATCTGCAGAAGATATTTCATTTGTCCATTCTCCTATCTTTTTAAGATTGGAATAATATAAGATTTTTACACAATAATCCGTATCAGGAATTTTATATACTTCCCCTTCGCCGCCTTTTCCTATAAAATTTTCCGGTTCCTTGATGGCTTTTTTTACAACTTTTGTTATCTCTTTTGAACTTTTATAAGGTAATGTTTTTGAAGTAAAAGAAATCGTATCGCAATTTAAACCGTTACTATATTGAGGCAATCTCGGTATTGTACAATTCGTTTGCCTTTTAACTACGGGAATAATATTGTTAAATGATACTGCAGTTATCATACTGATAATAACGTATATAAATTTATAATTTGTTATTATAAAAAAATTGCTTAAATGGTTAGTTGTATTAAAAATTTATGATACTATAATAGTATGGTTACATTTATTGCGGGATTATTAATTTTATTATTCGGGTATATTTTTTATTCAAAATATACGGAAAGTCAGTTTTGTATATCTGATAAAAGCACTCCTGCCGTAAAAATAAATGACGGTGTAGATTTTGTTCCGCTTTCGGAAAAGAAAAATATGCTGATTCATTTATTGAATATTGCAGGACTCGGACCGCTTTTAGGTGCTATTCAGGGAATACTTTTCGGCCCGATAGCATTCATTCTTATCCCTGTCGGCTGTGTACTTATGGGCGGAGTTCATGATTATTTTTCAGGAATGTTATCCATAAGAAACGACGGTGCACAAATAACTGAACTTATAAAAAAATATTTAGGTAAAACTCCTTATAAAATATTTATTGTAATTGTATCAATTATGCTGCTTATACTTACTTCTGTATTTATTTATACAGCAGGCGACCTAATAGCAGGGAAATTTTTTGCTCAAACTGATTTCAGTCTGAATAACCATATAATTCTATGGATATATGCAATAATTGCTATATATTTCTTGTCGGCGCCACTATTTCCTATAGATAAAATCATAGGTAAATTTTATCCGTTGTTTGGATTTTTGTTGTTAATAGGCACAAGTCTTGTTTTTGCAGGTTTTATCACAAAGGGATTAACAATACAAAACATTGATTTTCACAGGTTAAATACTCATCCTGATGGGTTACCTTTGTTACCTATGTTTTTTATAACTGTTAGTTGCGGGCTTCTGTCAGGGTTTCACTCAACTCAGTCAACAATTATTTCAAGAACTCTAATCTCTGAAAAATCAGGTAAAAAGATTTTTTATGGTATGATGTGCATTGAATCACTGATAACGATGATTTGGGCAGCAGGTGCTATGCATGTATATTATCACAATTTAGTACCTGAAAATCTCATAGGAACGGTTAATGTTTTGAATATTATTTCTGAAACATTTGTTGCACCTGCACTATCGTTTATTGTAACAATCGCCATTGTCATATTACCTATAACATCAGGTGATACGGCTTTTAGAGGTTTAAGAATGATTATTGCTGAATCACTAAATCTTAATCAAATAAAAATATCTAACCGTTTAAAAATAGTTATCCCTTCTTTTGCTATAATTGTTGCAATTCTGGTATGGGCTAAAACTAATTCAAACGGATTCTTTTTAATTTGGAGATATTTTAATTTAGTTAATCAATTAATTGCGATTCCAACATTTTTATATGCTTCGGTATATTTATATAAAAATGGTAAAAATTATTTGATTACACTACTTCCGGGTTTATTCTATATATTTATAACATCTTTCTTTATTTTCAATTCAGGAATAGGGTTTAACATTAATTATAAATTATCGGAATGGCTCGCAATATTGACAGTAGTAATAAGTATTATTGCAATAATAACACTAAAACCTAAACAAAAGACAGAATAACATAGTCTTGTTGTACTATTTGTTTTGAGTTTGTTTTATACTTACATATACTAATATGAGTAAATAAAATGTTTAAGAAAAAGACTATCGTATTATTTATAATATTATCCCTTTTAGGGAACAATTTTGTTGCTATTGCAAAATCAAAAGCAGAACCGCAAAAAGAGCCGACAAAGTACCCTGATTATGCGTATGAATTTTTAGGTCGTGACAAACACGAAAAATTCAACAGAAAGATGTTTAATTTTAACCTCGGACTAAACAAATATGCCATCAGACCTATCCACATACTGTGGGCAACAATTATGCCTCAATACGGAATGGACAGAATCTTTTGTTTCTCTAACAATATTGAATATCCGATAAGACTTGTAAGTAGTCTTATACAGAAAGATTTTCATAATGCAGGAAACGAAACAAAACGTTTTTTGATGAATACAACAGTAGGTCTTGCAGGACTTTTTGATCCGGCAAAAAGATATTTGAAGATAGAACGCAGTTACGACAATATGGATAAAGCGTTTGCAAGAAGACATATAAAACCGGGAGCATATTTTGTTGCTCCGGTTATAAATTTTACGACAGTAAGGGGTCTGTTTGGCAGAGTGTTTGATATGGCACTTAACCCAAGCACTTATATAGGGACACCTGTTCTTGCAGTAATTAAGGCTTGTATTACTGTAAACAGAACCTCAATGTTACAGCCGATATTGCAACTTGTAGAATCAAACTATGCTGATCCTTATGAGGTTACTAAAAAAGCATTTGGGATAAATGATTGTATCAAAATAAATAATTTTGACAGAGTAGAGGTTAAATCTGGTTTAAGAACAAACGAAATTGCACAAGAACCTGCGGAAGAAGAAGTTTTTGTGAGTGTAAAAAAATCCAAAAATCAAAAAACACAACTTTCTGTATCAAGCAAAATTATCAATAAAGAAAACTTTTATATCGGAGATGAAAATATAGAAGTTATTGAGTCTATTTTAGGTATAGAGAATGTTTCATTAAGTCCTAATATACACCTTGAAGGTTATAATCCGCAAAGTCCGGTTGTGGATTCAATGAGAACATCTTTATTCGATTTACCGGATGTTCATAAATCTATTTGGAATGAATTATCGCCTTGGAACAGAAGTTTTGCAAAACGAATGAAAAAAGATAAAATCAATATTGTTGAAGGTAGAGATGATTATGTTTTTAGATATATGCTTCAAAAAGATAAAAAAGCACCGCTCGCAATTATTTATCCTTCAACAGGTGACGGAGTAAAAGCAAGCCATCCGTTAACTTTTGCAAAAATGTTTTATGATGCGGGATATTCTGTTATCATACAGGGCAATCCTTTCCAATGGGAATTTGTCAGAAGCATGCCTGAAGATTATCGACCGGGGCTGCCTGCCAGAGATGCACTCTTAATGAGAGCAACAACAACAAGAATCATAGATAAACTTCAAAAAAAATACGGATATGAGTTTGATGATAAAGTCCTTTTAGGCACCTCACTGGCAGCAATTGATTTATTATTTATAGCAGAACAAGAGGCACAGAATAACACAATGGGGAATACTAAATATATTGCGATATGCCCGCCTATAGATTTAATGTATGCTTTGAAAAAAGTTGATAATATAACTGATGAGTGGAAACTTTACCCTGAAGAATTTAGAGAACGTGTTGCCTATACTGCCGCTAAAATTGTTAAATTGTATCAATCAAGAAAAGATATAGACTTTGAAGTAAATCATTTGCCGTTTACTGAAGATGAAGCAAAACTTATTACAGGCTTTTTAATGCATCAAAAATTATCCGATGTAATTTTCACTATTGAAAATGCCCCTAAAAATAAACCATCTGATATCTACGACAAAATTAATAATATGGGTTATTATGATTATTTAGAAACCTATATTATGCCTGACATTGAAGCAGTAAGCAAGGAATTAAATCATGGGTTTGGTCTGATAGCAATTTCCGATTATTTGGAAAATGCTGATAATTACATGATTTATCATACAAAAAATGATTATTTGATTAATAAAACCCAACTGAAACAATTGAAAAGAATGTCAGGCGATAAGTTAAAAATAATGGATAACGGCTCACACATGGGATTTTTATATAAAAAAGAATTTCAAACTGATTTAAGAAAAACAATAACAGACTTCAAAAAACATCAGTAATAGTTATTTATTTATAGAAACAACCATTCCGGTTAGTGCAAATAAAGCAATTGCGTTTGGAATAACCATGAGGTTATTAAACATATCTGTTAGTTCCCATACAAAATCACTGGAAACTAATGTACCAATCATAATAAAAGAAAGAGAGATAACCGTGTATATTAGTGTTACTATTTTCGGATGTTTATGTCCGAATAAATAAATCATATTGATTTTACCAAACAAATTCCAACTTAAAATAGTAGAAAATGCAAAAAACATTAAACAAAGAGCAACGAAAACAGCCCCGAAAGTAGTTCCAAAAACAGAGCCAAAAGAGGATTGCACAAGATTCGTTTTGTTTAATATATTTGTAATCTCTCCTGTATAACCATTTGCTAAGGCTCCGTCAGGAGTATACATGGTAGAAATTATGACAAGTGCGTTTAAAGTTAAAATAATAAATGTATCAAAAAATACACCAAACATGGCGATAGTTCCCTGTTCGTGCGGAGTTTTTGATTTTACAAGTGCGTGTGCGTGCGGAGTTGAACCCATACCTGCTTCATTTGAGAATAAACCTCTTTTCGCTCCTTGACTGATTGCTGTCATTATAGCATAACCGAAACCACCACCAATTATAGCCTGTGGATGGAATGCATATTTTATTATCATATAAAATGTTTGAGGGATATATTTTATTCTGTATATCAATACACCCATTGCACCGACTAAAAACAATACTGCCATTATAGGAACCACTTTTTCTATAACAGAAGCCAGTCTTTGAATTCCGCCAATAAATATAATGGTGCATATAAAAACAAGTATAACCCCTATACTCCAGTTAGGAAACCCAAATGCCTCTTGCATTGTATAACTGATTGAATTTGATTGAACCATACAACCCATACAACCTAAAGCAAGAATAATAGCAATAGCAAACATACCTGCAAGAAACTTTCCGAATTTTCCTTTGAAGGCTGTCGTAATATAATAAACAGGACCTCCTTTTATATGTCCGTCTTTATCGTATTGTCTTGTTTTTATTGCAAGAACTGCTTCTGCATATATTGTAGCCATTCCAAAAAAAGCAATAACCCACATCCAAAATATTGCTCCGGGTCCGCCAACAAGAATTGCACCCGATGCCCCTACTATATTTCCTGTACCAACCTGTGCCGCTATAGCGGTTGACAGTGCCTGAAAAGAACTCATTCCTGTTTTATGCTTTTTACCAAACAAACTAAACTCGCCAAACATTGAATGAATACCTTCTTTAAAATAACGTACTTGTATAAATTTTGTTTTGACTGTATACCATATACCGACACCTAACAGTAAAAATACAAGTATATAATTTGATAAATACAGGTTTATCTTTGATACTATGGGATATAATGTTGATTCTATTATCTCCAGCACAATAAAAATCCTTTAGTTGTTAATGCACCTATAAATTTCGCATAATCATGCCTTTTTGTCAATGTATAACTCATTTTAGGACTAAAAAAAGAGTCGTTTAATACGACTTTTTTTTTGACTATATTCTGTTGTGCCAAACTCCACCTTGTCTGTCTACTACGGCATCATAACAAGACCATATTCGAAAAACTCCGGTTAAACCTAAAAGAGCATGCGTAAGATTTTTTTCATACTTTTGATCATTTATCGCCTGTCCGATTCCCGGCCATATTATTAACGATAACGCTCCTGCTCCGATAGACCTTCCGGATACTTTACCGTTTCTGCCATGCGTTCCTGCAAATACAGGTGCACAGGCTAGTAACATTGAAACTATAACTGTATATACTAAAAATTTTTTCATAAGCCCTCCTTAATAAACAGTTTATTATAAATTTTATCACAATTTCCTTCTTAATCGTTCCGCTTTTGTTACAAAATCATTACATTTTTTAATATTTTATAAATATGTTTAATTGCACGCAAACTTGCTATATTATTGAACTTGACAGATATTAAAATTTTTAAAATTTTAAGTATTTTAAAGATTTGTAACTTATATTTAATATAACAATGCTTATTTTATTCTTTTTAGTTAGTATTATTATTTTAGGAGTTAAGAAAAACAAGTTTAAATTTGGAGAAGATTTATGAAAAAGATTGTATGGCTAATGGTCTTATATGCCATGTTGTGTTCATGTGCGTGCATACCATCATATTCTGCAGGTGCAATTCCGCAAACAAAGGTTGTAAAACCATCGCCAAACGCTAAAACAATAGAATTAGCCTTCGTTTTTGACGGACCATCTGATAAAAATGCTGAAATTTTACAATTGTTCCAAAAAACGATTACTGCTTCATTATTACCTGATTTCAAAGCATCGTTTCCCAAAGATTTAGTGTTTACAGGGGATTGGACTGAAAAAGGTGCAAGAGCAGTTGCCGAAAAGGCATTTTCATCAAGGGCAAGAATGGTTATTTCTTTAGGATATTTGTCAAGTGATTACTATAATGCAAAGAAAAATAAAAATAAATTCGTTATGACAATTGATCAATACGGACTTAGAGATTTCGGCAATAAAACCTTCAACCCTATTGCTCAAAATGTTATTGATTTAATAACTTTTAAAAAACTTGTACCGAATATGCACAAAACAGCGATTTTAATGAATGAAAATTATTATAAAATGAATTCAAATTGGAATGCCAGTATTGCTAAAAAATTAAAAGAGAAAAAATGTGACATAGATTTCGTTGTTATTCCTGTTAATAATAATGTAAAAGCATCATTATCCAAAATCCCTAATGGTGTTGATTCTGTATTTGTCACTCCTTTGTTTAATATTTCCCGTGAACAAAGAAAAGAAGTTTATCAATATATTAATAATAAAAAAATACCTTCATTCTCTACAGTAGGGCAAGAAGATGTTGAGTTGGGGGCAATGATTGGTACATCTGCAGCCAATGTTGATAAAAAATTGGCGGAATCTACTTCTTTCAATATTTATGGGGTATTGAAAGGGAATGTAGTTAAAAATGAAAAAATACCTTTCTTTGATGATAAGGTAATTTTCTTTAACTCGGATACGGCTGAGTCTGTTGGTTATATAGCACCGTTAAGATTGTTGAATAACTGTACGATTATTTCTCATAAAGAACTGCCAAAATATGATTTGGGTACATTACTTGATACGTTAGATGAAAGTAACCTTGATATGGTTAGAAAAAAATATTTAGTTAGTGCCGCAAGAAGATCTGTTGCGAGTGCATACTTAAGATATTTGCCTACATTAAGACTTGACTTGGGTTATCAGACATTTAACAGTTCTTATGCCGAGTCTTATGCAGGTGTTCCAACAAGAGCAGGTGCGTTTACTTTCGCTATTGATCAAGTTTTATATTCTCCTGATTTAGTTACAAATATTATAGTCAAACATAAAAAATTAAAATTTGACAAAGCGGAAGAAGTGTTAACAAAAGCAAATATGGAATACCAAACAGGTAATCTGTATATTGATACTTTGATGCTTGAAAATATGATAAAAGTACAAAAAGAATCAGTACAAGAATCCAGAGAAAATCTTGCAATTGCGAGAGTACGTGAAAAAACAGGAAAATGCGGATATGAAGAAGTTCTCAGATGGGCAGGCGAAGTTTCTGAGGCGGAAAAGAAACTTTTAAGTATGGAGGCTGAATATAAAAATGCTAAAATCCATATTAACAAACTTCTCTTTAAAGATCAAAAACGAGATTTTGCTTTCGCCCCTCTAACAGCAAGTGATCCTGCGTTCTTCACATCTGATTTGAACATTATTGATCACGTGAGGAACCCTAAACGATTAGAGTTATTTACAGATGCACTTGTAAAACAGGTAATGTATTTATCTCCTGAAACGACAAAATTAAAAGCCGCAATAGGAATGAAAAAGGCTGAAATGAGTAATTATGCACAAAAATTCTTTATGCCAAATGCAAAGATGTCTTTAGAATGGACAAGAGTATTTGACAGACATCTTCCTTATGAAGAATCAGGTCATAATCAATTAAGAGCCGCAACTGCTTCTGCGCAAAGTACAGGAGCTCAGGCAAAATCTTATGGAACATCTGTAGCAACAGCGCAGGCTCAAGCTGCAACAGGAACTCCAGAAGGCATGGCAGCAGCAGCTGCAACAATGGCGGCTGCTCCCGGAAATGCTATTCAAGCCGGAGCTCAAGCTTTTCAAAATTATTATTTTAATACTCCGTACCTCGGATTAGATAAAAATTCATTCAGATTTTTCATCGGTGCTCAATGGAAACCGATAGAAGGTGGTCACAAAATTGCGGAAATTGCTCGCTGCAAATCTGAATTGAATGAGTTAAATGCTTATTTAGAAGAAGTTAATACCGAAATAGAAATGCAAGTTCGTTCTGTTGTTAATCGTGCAATTTCTAAGTACTTTATGATTGAAAAATCATACAAGGCTATGTTTGCCGAAGCGGAAAACTATCAAATGGTTAAAGATAAATATTTGGTCGGAAAGACATCTTTAACTCAATTGTCTGATGCACAGAATCTTTATTTTAAAGCAAAACTTGATGCTTTAAACTCACAATATGAGTTCTTTAAAGAACTTATTTGGGTACAAAGAGGATTAATTACTGTTAACTGGAAACATGCAAATGACGAGGTTAAAAAATGGATAAAAACAGTTCCGAAAATACTTCCTGCTGAACCTGACTTCGTTTTATAAAAATATATAATAATGAAATAAAAAAAAGACTATCGTTAAAGATAGTCTTTTTTTATAAATATGTAAAATATAATTTACAAAATAGCAAAATATTTGAATAAACACCATTATATAAATGTGAGGTTAAAGTAATGCCGGTACAAAGCGTAGGTTATACACAAAGCAGAATTCAAAACAATCCGAATAAGAATGACGGTGGAGCATCTTTGGCTGCTTATTACGGCTCAGGTCTTGTGTCAGGTGCAATTGTTTCTCCTATTCCTATTATTTCATCTAAATTCATAAAAATGGGCTCAAATTTATCAGAAGAAACAATAGACACATTTCACAAAGGTTTTGAACAAGCAGTTAAAATGACAGGAATGGATAAAAAAGGTGTTACTATTCACTATTTACCACAAACAAACAGAGGTAAAGTACAAATTTTAAATTTCGACATAATTGACAGTATAAAAAACGGAAATAATGCCTGTCATTTATCAAAAGATTTCACTGATGCAACAGGAAAAATATTCAAGAAAAATTCTATTCTAATGCCTGAAAAAGACTTATCTTTTGCAGGTTTCCATGAACTCGGACATGCTATAAATAATAAGAATTTTTTCTGGAATTGTTTACAAAAACTCAGAGTACCGGGTTATACTATGGCCGGTCTTATAATGATGTACGGGGCATTTACAAACAAGATAGAAAAACCTCAAAACAGAGAATTAACAAAACTTGAAAAAGCACATAATTTTGTAAGAGATAATGCCGGTAAATTAACTTTTGCTGCTGTTTTACCAACACTTGCCGAGGAAGCAATGGCATCAATCAGAGCACAAAAACTCGCAAATAAAATTCTTGATAAAAATCTTGCAAAACAAGTCTTAAAAGGAAATGCTCTTGCATACACAACCTACGCACTAGGTGCTGTTTCACTCGCTGTAGGGTCATATTGTGCCGTAAAAATCAAAGATATTATGATGTCTAAGAAAAAATAATTTTCATAACTAAATAAATCGAATTTATGTAGATTTGTAACAAATCTTTTTTTTAATTTGATTTTGTGTAAATTCACATTAAAACAAATACTTTATAAAAGTATAGGTTAAATTTGTGTATGAATTTTAGTGTGTATAATCATCTACCCATAGGTCAAATCTATGCCGGTGTAACCCCAAAAGCCGCTGCATACAGACCAATTCGCACAGGAGCAGACGCTGTTTCCGTTAATCGTGAATTGGATAGATTACTGGATAATCGTGTTTTAACAGAAATGATGAATTCTAACCCTGTTATTGCATCTATTCTTAAATCACATAATTTGAAACCTGTACTGAATGTAGAAAATTTTAAAAGAACAACCTATAATCACTGCGTTGATACAAAAAATAAAGCAGCCGGAATATATAACTTCTTACCAGCAGATTTAAAAGCAGATGCGAATCTTGCATACATTCAAAAAGGGGCAATGCTCCATGATATAGGAAAAGTTCTTATTCCGACAAAAATTTTAAATAAAAACGGTAAACTTACACCGGAAGAAGAAGAAATTATGCATCTTCATTCAAAACTTAGCGATGCACTATTATCAACTCAAAATATTGAACCTGAAGTTTTAAATATCGTAAAATACCATCACCAAAATAAAATAGGAACAGGGTATCCTGAAATTAAAAATACATTAAACGGATTTGATATAAATACTGAAGTTGTTTCAGTTGCCGATAAATATTCCGCTTTAACAGAAAAACGATCATACAAAGAACCTATGAGTCCGGATAAAGCACTCGCTATTATTAGAGAAGATGTTGACAGAAAACTAATCAACCCGAAAGTTTATAACGCACTTGTCGGATATGTAAATAATGTTGAAAACAAAGTTCAACAAACAACAAAATCCGTAGCATAATTACTTTTTACTCAATATAACCTATATATTTGAGATTTCGGTAATATCCGTCAAAATCCAGTCCGTACCCGATTAAGAATTTATCCTCTACTTCAAAACCGTACATATCAGGATTAATATTCACTTCTCTTTTACAACGTTTATCTAAAAGTGATATAAATTTGTATGTTTTAACTTTAAAATTATGATTGATAAAACTAGTCAAAAATTGTGCGGTATGACCTGTATCAATAATATCTTCAACGATTAAAACATTTTTTCCGTTTAAATCAGGAAGCGATATATCAACAGCATTTACTTTTCCTGAAGATGTCATATTTGAACCGTAACTTGATAGTCTTATAAATTCCGTTTTTAAAGGCATTGTCAAATGTTTGATTAAATCTACAGTAAACATTATTGAACCTTTAAGCACACAAATTACATAGACTTCAGAATCTTTATATTCGGAGTTTAATTCTTCTGCGAGTTTTTTTATTCTTGTTTGAATAGTCGCTTCATCTAATAAAATTTTAATATCTGATTTTTCAATAGTTTTCATATTATTCATCCTTTGCAATACTAATTTTATGAGTTGGTTTGTCCGTTGTTTTTATTGTATCACTTAAACCTACACCTGCTACCCAAAGAATTTCTTTATCATTTTTAACAGAGGTTACCAAAATAAGTTCGTCACGCATAAATACAGGTATTTTTTTTGACATAAGATATTTTTTCAATTTCATCGTTCCGTTAAATCCTAATGGTTTTATAACATCTCCATAACGTCTTGTTCTTATAATTAAATCCTGTATAGGAAAACTTGAAAAGTCTACAATCGCTGATTTTTCGTTCTCAGATGATACAAAATCGGAACATTCTTCTATTTTAAATATGTATTTACCTATTTTATACTCTCCACATTTATTGAGTCTGATTATTTCTTCATCTTTTTCATGTTCATATATTATATCTATAATATTTTTATCAACATATAACCAACAATCTGATGATAGAGAATATTTTGACGGTTTATTATTTTTTACGGTTTCTTCGATAAATATGACGAGATTATTTATTAACTCATAAGTATAATCTATTTCTGAATTATAAATTAAGTTGTAAATTATTTTTTGTTTAACAGATTCAGACAGTTTAATATATTCCTCAGTTTTAATCTGTCCGTTGTTATATATTATTTTTTCGATATTTCTTATATATTCCTCAACAATATCCATCTCATCGCAAGCAATGCGGGATAAAGAGTTTAAAGATTTTTTTACCTCAGGATTGATTTTTTCTAACAATGGAAAAATTTCGTGGCGAATAAGATTTCGTTTATGTATGATATCAATATTTGAAGAATCCAAATTAGGTTTTAAATTTTTTATCTCACAATATTTTTCAATATCATTCCTTGATATATTAATTAAAGGTCTGTAATAAATACCTCTTTGGGGAAGTATACCTTTTAATCCTACAACACCAGTGCCTTTGATAATTCTATACAATACGGTTTCTGCATTATCCTCCCAATTATGAGCGGTTAAAACAGCATCTGCACTGTATTTTTTTACGGCACGCTCATAAAATTCATATCTTAATTCTCTTGCTTCGGTTTCATTTTTCTTAATATTATTAGGTGCAGTTTCTGTATAAAATTCAATATTTTTGTTTAAACAATAATTTTTGCAATGTTGTTGTTCTGATTCGGCTTCTTTTCCTCTCCAATTATGGTTATAATGAGCGGCAACAATCTTTAAAGATTTTTCTTCTCTTAAATCTGATAATATATCGAGCAAGCACATCGAATCGTAACCGCCGGAAAATCCGACAATCAAAGTTTTATTTGATAGTGAATATTTATCGATGAACTCTCTTACTTTATCAATCAAGATTTATCTATCTCTTTCAATATACCATATTTAATTTCAACAGCATCAACTCCGAGTTGACCTAAAACTTTCATTGCGAGAGAAGAATGTTCAGATGTTATAGCAAGGAGTAAATCTTCTGAGTTTATTCTTTCTCTATTTGCGTCTTGTGCCAATTTCCACGCTTTTTCTAAAACATTTTTAGCACGTTGAGTGAACACAATTTCATTATCAAAATACTCATTTCCGTATCCAAGAAGTTGTTCAACATTTTTTCTTGCATCTTTTAATGTTATTTCAAGATTGTTCAATACTTTTGCACCAATGCCTGAACCTTCCGCCAATATGCCCAATAGAAACATTTCTGTTCCGACGACATTTCTGCCAATTCTGCGGGCTTCTTCCTTTGCAAGTTTCAATATTACGAGTGTTTCCGGCATTTGTTTTTCTATAGGTTTAACAATATGTTCGGATAATTCCTTAAAATCAATATTCATTTCTTTAAAAATTTTACCCGCAATACCTTTTTTTACATCTAATATACTTAAGATAATGTGTTCGGGAAGAACAGATGATGAACCCAATTCTTTTGCAATTTGTAATGCTTTATTCATAACCCAAAACGCATTTGGAGTAAATACTATTTTCCGTCCTGAATATTCGGCATCACGAGATTTTAAATAAGATAATTTCTCTTCAAAAGTATCATGCGTAACACCATATTTTTCTAATAGTTTAGATATATTAGACTCTTTATTTTCAAGAATAGAAGATACTATTTGCTCTGTTCCTAAAATTTCATAACCTGATGTCGTTAATTTAGACACTGCTCTGTCAAAAATTGGAGAGCGTTCAAACGTTTTATATATCTCATCAATACGTCTGACTTCACTGCCTTCTTCTCCTTCCGGATGTGTCATTTTTTTTATTTTTTTCTGAACTAACCTTGCAAGAATATCTTTTGCTTTGAATACGTCAAAGTTATATTTTTCAAAAATTTCCATTATATTAGAGTTCTTTGAGTTTAACAATGCTAAAAACAAATGTTCATATAAAATATTTTTGTTTCCTGATTTTGTTGCTAAATCAAGTGTTTGTTTTAGTAAGTTTTTAAAATCATTATTAAAAGGTATTGCCACATAAGTTTTACTTGTAGGTGAAATATAATTTTTGATTTCTTTATCTATTATTTCAGAATCTATACCAAAATTGCGAAAAAGCCTTAAAGAAATCCCCTTCGCATTTTTAACAATCGCACTAAACAAATGTTCAACGCAAACTTCAGGACTACCCATATTAAGAGCGGTATTTTGTGCTTCGTAGACTGTATTAATCGCTAATTCCGTAAATTTTTCAAACACTTATTCTTCATCTCCAAAAGATTCAATATATTCTGCTACTGCTTCAAATTCTTCTTCATCTTCGATTGTTTCAAAAGAATATTCATCACCTTCCGATACCAATCTCATTAATACTAACTCCGGATCATCAGGTTCTTCCTCATTTCCTTCTTCATCAACAGGAAGAAGCATTGCGTATTCTTTTCCTTCATATTCAATTACATCAAATAATTGAAAATAAATCGGATTTCCTTCTTCATCAACAGTTTCAATAAAGTTTTCATTTTCTTTGTCTATCATAACTACATTCCTTATATTTTTGCAAATACTGTTCCAGTATAATGCAGGCACTTTCAATATCAACTAATGACTTATCTTTCCGAAAATCAATTTTTTTTTGTCGAAGATTTTCTTCCGCTAAATCAGAAGTAAGTCTTTCATCTTCAAATATTATATCATAACCACTAAAATACTCTGCAAATTTTTTGCAATCTTCTGCCTGAGCACCTTGTGTCCCGTCCATATTAATCGGAACACCGATTACAATTTGTTTGACGTTATTATCTTTTGCAATTTTTTCAATTGAAACAACCGCATCTTTTTCAGGTTGCCTGAGAACACAACTGTGACCCGATGCCGTAATATGTAAATAATCACTTAATGCAACACCGATACGCTTTGTTCCGACATCAAGACACATTATCTTATGCATCTTGGCTTACCCATTTTGTTTCAATAGTTGATATAATCATATCAAGTTGCATAAGTTCAAACTCTGTTTTTTCCATCTCATGTCGTTTAAACATATTTGCCGTGTTAGGGGCATTTTTTAATTGCCATCTTTGAAGAACATAGTATTCATAAATACTCTTTCTTAATATATTTGTCAGAAAACTGTAATTTTCTCTCAAAGAATAAAACATCTGAGCCAAACGATTATTACCTGTTATCTGTTCAAGATAAGCCGTTAGATAAAATCTGTTTTTCCATAATTCAACTTCTTCCGGTGTATATATTGAATTATAGTTTTCAGATATAAATTTATCTAAATCAGCATTAAAATTATTTGATTTATATATGGCATTTAGTTTTTGAATCATTTTATTAAATTCTTCTGATGTATTAACATCATAGAACCAAGTTTGTGTAGTAGGTAACAAACACAATTCTTCAATATCCGATTGAGATAAATCTCTGTTATCAAGATTACATTCAGGTTTAACAGGAATGATATCAAGTAAAGTATTTTTCCAGCATACATATTCATAAGGCACCATGTCTTTATTGTAACGTGCCTGTTTTTCGGCTCTGTCTACAAGGTATTTAATAACACCGTGTTGAACTTCGACACCGCCGTTTTGACCGTAAAATTTACCTAATATTTTTTCTAAATCAACTGTCGTAATTTCATTAAATCCGAAGCAATCTAATATACCGTATCTGTCATTTAAAACCATTGCAACGAATTGAATAGTGTTGTCTTCTCTTATTCTTGTAAATACAACAGCACTATTGCCATGTCCGTCAGGATAACTCATATATGACTTATATGGCTTAGATGAGTTTAAAATACTCTTATAAAACTCAACAGCACTATCAACCCTGATACCTGAGAGTTTAAGTTCTGTTAAACCTTTGTTCAATAAAGGTACTAAATCCTCACTAACAAATTCTTTTGCTTCTTCAAATGCATGAAAAGCCAGTTGTGAACGTGATGCACTTAATAATTTTATTACTTCTCGAGCCAATTCAGTTTTAGGGTTATATAAGAATAAAGGAATTAAAATATTTGCCAATGCATCCTGCGTGTAATCTTCGTTTAATGCTCTTACTAATACCAACTGATCATCAGGGCTTAGTGCTGATAAAAAGTCGATAAAATCAATTTGTGCCTCTGGATTCATGAGTGCGGAATTAAGCATTTCTTTTGTTTCTTCTTCCACAATCTGATCGAACTCAGTAAAATATCCGTTCACATCATCATATTGAACTTCACTTCCTAAATCTCTTAACAGATTAAATGCTATCATCTTAGCGTAATCACTTATTTTTCTGTCACGAATAAATTCTCTTAAATTCTCAACAAGGGTATCTTTGTCAAAAAGTCTGGTTAATATATAGCAAATAACAAAAGCCTTTTGTTCTTTTGCTCTTTGCAATTCTTTTAACAAAACATCCATAATAGATTGTTTATCAGGTTCATTATCCAATGCGGTAAACATATCATCTGATACGGCTGTTGTTGTTTGTAACTTTGTAATCAGTGTCAAAATTTCTGCTCTAATTTGTATTTTATTCATTTTTATTCCTTATAATCAAAATGTATTTTATCTGCATTTACCCCAGAATGCATCAAGAATTGCTTGTGCTTCCGCTGATGGCATTCTGTCATTTAAAATCAAGTATTGTACAGCAATCATTGTACATTCAGAACATATATTAACTCCGGGCCCTTTTACCATTTTTACGACTTGTGTATTCGGTCGTCCGCAAAAACTGCAATAAACAGGTTCCTCGCCTGAAGTTGTTTCTTCCTTATTTTGTTCTTCACGAATTTCTTGTTCTTCTTCTTTATGTTTTGAACGTTTCTCGCCGATACTTACAACTTTTTTATCTGACATGTGATGCTCCTTCTTCTTTACCTATATTACAACAAATTTATCCCTTTGTGAAGAATGTAAATATTTAGTTGATGAATGAAATCTACATATAAAAAATTTTTTTATAATATTAACGAAGATAATTGTGGAGTAAATATGACATCTGTAAACAAAGTATCAAATTCAACATTTGATAATATCAAATCAACCGACAAAAAGGCAGAAATTAAGCCAAATAATATTAACTACGAAAACGACAATGTTTCAATATCAAAAAACAATAGAAAAAAGAAAGTTGCAATAGCAGGAGCCGTATTAGGATTAATCACTACAGCCGCATCACTTGTATATATGATAGGCAGAAACCCTGCATCTGCTGCTAAAGTCTTAAAAGGTGATACTCACATAGTTAATGAAGCATATAAAGAAGGGGAACGTCTTGCAAAAGAAATTCTTGAAAAGAAAGGGGATTTTAAGATATCTCTGGATAATGTTCTTCAGACTTTTAAAACTCCAAAACACAAAACCAACTTTGGAGAAAATATAGAACAACTTGAAACTTATATGAAAGAAAAAAATATCTCCTCTGATTCGGAAGTCGGAAAAGCCGTTCAAAATATCAAACGTAACCTTCAACAACACGTTAACAATCTTGAACAAGATTTGATGCATGGCAGAGATATTGAAAAAAGTGTTTATGATAAATTTGCAGCATCACAAGAACCCGATTTAAAGACAATCAGAGATTTTTTAGATAAACAGGATGATGTATATTTAAAAGGTCTGGCAAAATTTTCTTATGAAGGAAACAATGTATCATCATCAGTGCGTTTAAACAGTTCTGTAACAGAATGTCCTAAAGATGTCTTGCCAAATGACGGAGTATTTTTCCACGGCACTAAAAAACAAGGTAAGGTATACAAAGAAGGATTTACTCCTTTTGTAAGTAATCAACTTGAATCTTCCGGCAGAGAATTTGGTGCCGGAGTATATGTAACACCTGACGTCAGAGTTGCAGCATATTTTTCAGGATTGAACGGTTCTGTCATTCCGCTCAAATTGGGCAATGATGCAAAGGTTGCACTCGTAAATGAAGATTCATACAGAGTTGTTAATGATATAATAGGTCGTTTTCAAAGTGAACGTATTGATGCAGAAGTATTCAATAAACTCCCTAAAGATGTTCAGCACGCAGTTCATGAATGTTTAATAAGGCAAGTATTTAAAAATGCAGGGTATGATGCCGCATATATTCCAAAAGGGGTAAAATCAGGCGGTGGTTTGTTTGGAATCGGACAAATTTTAACACCTGATATCAATGAAGTTATCGGTACACAGCAAAAACAACTTGTGGTATTTTCACCTGAAAAATTGGAAATAACTTCAAGAAGTTTGAAAGAAAGAATTTTTGATTTGAAAGATAAGTTTGCGGGTATAAAATCTCAGATTGAATGGCAGCGTAAACATCCGTTAGGATTCTAGATTATATATTTACGTACTCTTTTTTTAACCTTTTTAAGATAATGCATAAAAAGGTTATTAAAATTGCACACAAAATAACCGATGCGATTGAAATAGCAAGCCAGCAACCTGTAAGGTACATTTTTTTGACAATCCCTAAATAAGTTCCTAAAGACAATCCTATAACCAGATATCCGATAAAATTAGAAATCATAACAAAATTTGTTCGTTTTAAACCTTTATATATTCCTCCAAGTGAGGCTTGAATACCGTCAGTAATTTGAAAAGCCGCAACAATATACATAACAGGCACGATTATTGATACAAGGTTTTTATCTGTTGTGAATATCTCTGCTAATTGTGCAGGGAATAATGCGAATATAATCGCTGCCATACTCATAAATAATACTGAAACCCCCATACCGTTTTTAATATATTTAATCATTTCGGGATAATTTCGTGAACCGTTTGCGTATCCTACTTTTACGGCGAGTGCATTTGATATACCCATTGGTATCATGAAAGAAGTACTGCTCAATACGAGTATTACATTATGTGCAGCAGCATAAATACCGGAAACACGTCCCAGTATTATTGCTATGTAATTAAATGCTAAAAATTCAATCATAATTGCGGCAGAAATCGGAAGTCCGATTCTAAAGATTTGTTTATAATAATCAAATTCCGCAAAGTTTTTAAAAGAAAAATTATAAAAACAAAAAATTAACAGAGCGATTGCAATAAATGTCCTGACACAAGCAGTGGCAAGTGCAATACCGGCAACTCCCATTTGAGGGAAACCATACATCCCGAATACAAAAATATAGTTTAGTATAAGATTTAAAAATACAGATACAATCATCATAAAATTAGGGAAAACAACAATTTCATACGATTGTAAAAACTCTTTTAAAGCAACTCCGAGTTGACCGCCTATTGTTGAGAAGGCAAGAATAAAAGTGAACTGTTGTATATCGTGCAATAGATTTTGCTCATAATTCAAATATTTTAAAAAAGGGATATAAGATAGTGTGACAAACATCATTACAATTCCCATAAAAAACGCAAACCTTAAAGTAGGATAAAAGTATTTTTTTGTACCTATTTTTTCGCCGCGTTTGTTAGACAATAAAGGAGATATACTAACCATCAGACCAACTCCGAACATCATAATTGTTGCGTGAATAGATGTAGAAATACTGATTGCTGCCAGTGCATCCGTAGAAAACCTACCACCTACAAAACAATCTATCGCACCAAGTAATATCATACCAAGATTACCCATTATGATAGGTAGTGCCAGTGTAAAAAGTTCTTTTATGTATTTGTATTCAAATATTTTAAACATCAATTATATTTTATCACAGTGGAAATTAATAAAAAAAATGAGTCTATACTATTAAACAAATTTATGTCATTTCAGATTAAAACAATCAAATATGCCCTGCAAACTGATATTTAGTTGACATGTACTATTTAACTCAATGTTAATAAATATGCTGTTCTTGTATCATTGCCGGTTAATAATATAGCCATATTACCGATATACAATCGGGTTATTTTGTTAGAACATTATTTTATGGAAGGTAAAGATTATGAAAGAAAATAGGCTCACTTCCAGAGAAATAGAAGTGATGAATTTATTAATATTTGGCAATAGCAATCCAACAATTTCAAAAAAACTTTGTATATCAATTCATACAACAAAAGCACATATTTCATCTATTTATGAAAAATTAGGTGTTTCAAACAGAGTTCAGGCTGCTGTAAAATATCTAAAAGAAAACTTGCAAAAAACATCCGAATAAAATTTAAAACAAGGATTTTTATGTAAGTCGTGTTCAAGTATTTTAATGCAGGAATAATTCATTCCTCTGCTCGGGCTTGTTCGAACCTATTGCAAAATAACATTCGTTTTGAGAAGAAAGAACAGAGTTTTTGAGAAATAGTAAGTAGGTCGGCATTACGATGCCGACATTAATATTTTATTGTCTGATTAACCTTTTGTCGGCTTAATAAAGCCGACCTACAAACTTAATTATAAAAAAATTATCAAACCGTTTGCAATTCTCAAACTACCAGAAAAATAATAGTTTTCATTCATTTCCCTGTTTTGATAAAACAAAAACAGGGATGAACCCTGTTTTTATTTTATAAATTCGGAGAAGGCGGGATTACTTAAGCAACTTCGCCCTCGCATTAAACGGAACCGTTTGTACTCCCGCCGGAAGTCAACACTTCCGCCGAGTCGTACTTTGTATGATAGCAGTTGGTTTGAGAAGAAAGAACAGCGGATTTGATAATTTTTAATATAAAAAGCATCGCTTTATCCTGTTATTGTTGGGTTTCACCCAACCTACATACTAACCCTGTTTTTATTTTATAAATTCGGAGAAGGCGGGATTTTATCGGATTATTCGGGTGAGCATAGTACTCTTTTCACTATTAAATCCTATCGGATTTAGTCGTTCAATCGTGCTATTTGCTCTTACGGGTTAGGCTCATTTCATTCGCCGTCA
>CACXGY010000091.1 GCA_902767275.1 uncultured bacterium
AATAAAAAATTGCGCTTGGCGCGATTCGAACGCGCGACCTATCCCTTAAAAGGGGAGTGCTCTACCTGCTGAGCTACAAGCGCAAATAATCTATTTAATTTTCGGCTATATAAGGTTCCGGATTACATCCCCCTATATATTTACCCCCTTAGTCTATCAAGAACATGTTTTTAAGTCAACCGTTCTTTATTTTTTATTTAACCACTCAGAAAATTTTCTTAATCCTAATTCTAAGTTTTTGATATCACTACAATATCCCGCTCTCAGATATCCTTCCATTTCTAAAGTTGAACCGGGTAAAAATAATACTCCGCTATCTTTTAATAAATTCTTACACAATTCCTCAGATGTTATATCAACATCATATTTTAACAGGCATGTTGTTCCGCCTTTGGGCTCTATCCATGTTATCCTTGGTTCTTCGGATACCCATTTCGTCATTATTTCCTTCCCTTGAAGGATTTTTTCTAAATTTCTTTTTATAATTATATCTTTATTTTCTATCGCTATTGCGGCAAAATAATCATCAAGTATACTTACACTAATTGTGTTATATTCTCTGTGTATAATTATTTTATCCATAACCTTTTTTGGTGCTAAAATCCAGCCTAATCTTAACCCCGCCAATGAAAATACTTTAGACATACTTCCTGTAGAAATCCCTTTGTCATATAAATCTATTATAGATTTTCCACGACAATGATTGTGTTCCAAACCCCTGTACACTTCATCACATAAAATGTATGCGTTGCTGTTCTTTGCTATATCAATTATTTTAATCATCATATCTTCCGAAATCACAGAACCTGTCGGATTATTCGGATTATTCATACATATTATCTTTGTATTATTACCAACAATCGCTGGCAATTCTTCAAGGTCAGGAAGCCAATTATTTTTTTCTTTCAAATAAACTATTTTTACATCTGCACCTAAAGATTTCGGAATAGAATAATGTTGTTGATACGTAGGGATTATTGAAACCACTTTATCCCCTTTTTCAATGATAGATTGCATTACTAAACTGTTTGCACCGATTGCACCATGCGTAATTGTAATAGGAAAATCGGTTTTATATAAACTTTTTATTGCGGTTTTTAGTCGTTCACTCCCCTGTATATCGCCATAATTTAATTTTCTGTTCATTATTGATTCAAGATGTTTTTCTTTTTCTCCAATCAAATTAAACAACTCATCCAACGAAAGTGACTCTACGCAAGTATCCGCCATATCGTAACTTGCAAGATGTTCGTATTTATTAAACCAATCTTCTACCTTAAAATTATCTATTTTCATTTTCTTCTAAACACAAAAAATTGATTCGAAGCATCACGGGATTTACCGACATAGTCTGCTCTTTGAGATAACATAGCGATTAAATCTATATCAAATTTTGAGAGCATTCCTGTCATAGTGTGTGCTTTTACATTCTCTATATTACTATATATTTGCTTAACCGCATTCGGCGGAATTAGTGCATAATTATCGCTATAATATACAACCCAAATTATATATCCGCCTTTTGGCACACTTTTTAAGTATCCGTCTATAAACTCAACAAAATTCTTGGATATATATTTGTTCCCAATAATAATATCTTGAAAAACCAAATATTTATCTTTGTGCAAGAATGCCTCTTGTTGTTCTTTATCATAAATATCATTATTTTTTGGATTTCTAACAGAGTGAAAAAGTTCTAACGGCATAACTCTTGGCATATCATCGCCTTTAAAATAGTAAAAAGATACTGATGATGCAAATGGCATTATAACAAGATTGTCTTTCCCCGGATAGTTTTTTTGAACATAATCAGCAGGAGATTTTAGTGAGAACTCTGCTATATTTCTATATTGATGGTACGTTATCTTAAATCCGTATATACATGCTGATGTATAAAATAAAAGTGATGCTATAATAATCCATTTGTTAAATTTACTAAATCCTATTGCCATTAATATGAACAAAAACGGAGTAATAAAGATTAAGTATCTTCCTGTAAACGCTATCACTCGTGCGTTTGCCAGCAATACAAATGTTACAAATGATAGAGTCACAATCCCCATAATAACAGAATTGAGTTTTTCTTTGTCAGTTAAACTGCTAAGCAAACCTGTAATTAATCCTATTATCGGAATAAAAACAAGTACTAAAGATTTCCAATCATTCGCAAACGGTTCAAAACGAGTTTCGTGTATGTGACCTGCATCTGCACCAACCATATTTTGTAACATTCCCCAGAAATTTATAGCGGAAAATTGCGTTAAATCTGTCACAAGAAAATGAGAACGAACTATTGCATAATGTCCGATAAGTACAAAATAAGGAATATAACATAATAAAACAATTAAGTTTGATACAACGTAATCTTGAATTTTTTTCTCATCAGATTTTTTCAAATCCATATAAGAAGTATAAATTATAAATTGTGCTATGACGAAAACTATTGACCCCGTTAGGAAATAAGGATTTAATACGTTAACAATACCTAACTTTATGAGTGAACTTTTATCGCCGTTACGATCATAATCAATCAAATAATTTATTGATAATAGTGCGAGTAAAATAACATACGGATACATCCTTATCTCAATTGAATAAAGTACCTGAAATGTATTTATACTCATCAATAACATTGCTGCGAGAGCAACTTTTTTTGATGATAATTTTTCTGTCACAATATATGTAACAGGTAAAATAGCCATTGACACAAGAAGTGATGATATTCTAAGTACAACAACACTATCTCCGAATAAATTCATAATAAAATGAAGAATATAAAAATACAGAGGAGTATGTTGTAAATCATGTGTCCATAAATAGTTATTTATTCCTTGCGGAAAAGTGTTTATTGCTCCTGCGATTGAACAGCCTTCATCGTACCACAACGGGAAGTTTATAAGCGTTAACCTCAATCCGAGTGCAAGTAATATAATTATCCCGAAACAACTCCAAAATAATATTTTGTTATCAAATATATCTTTTGTTATTTCTTCCAATGATTTTTTCATAATCCACCTCAACAATTTTAATTACAGAGTAGCATAAAATTACTGATATGAACAGTATTGAACAAGTTCTTATCTCATAATCATTTTTTAATAAAGTTCAGTAAGTGAATAGGTCGGGTTTTAACCCGACAACAACTCTTAATCTCATTAAATGTCAGGCAGTGCCTGACTTACAGACTACGACATAATTACCATATATAAAATGGTAATTATAATATAACTTAAATATATGATTGATAATATTGCTCCAAGGATCAATACGACAGTACATATAATATGTTTAAGAAAAGCAAATGGCAATTTATATTCCGTTATTTGTTCTATGCACCAAATAATTCCAATAAAACAATATACTGCCATAAGTATTGCATTAAATAGAAAAACTAAAATCCAACTTACATAATCATGTTCCATTATAAAAAACATATAAATATGAAAAATTAATGCAAGATATCCATTAAAAGCAAAAATGATATAACTAATATTTTGGTTAAATTTATTAAACTTATCAATAAACATAGTACATACATATTACAACAAAAACGAAAGGACAAAATCATGACAAATTATAATTTACATAACGATTGCAAAAAATTATCACAAAGGGTATATCCCGAAAACAGGAATATTGATTCAAACGGATGGTCATATAAAGGAACATATAGCAACCACCGAAACGGGTTTTATGCAGAGGTATACACAAAAGAAAATAAAGCCATTCTTACCTTTAGAGGAACTGAATTAAAATCAGGGAAAAAAGAAGGTGCAAAAGATATATTTAGTGAATAGGTCGGGTTTTAACCCGACAACAACTCTTAATCTCGTTAAATGTCAGGCGGTGCCTGACCTACAGGCTCCACGACTTACTCATATAAAAAAGCAGATAACAAAATGTCATCTGCTTTTTTATGGGCGGGTAGTAGTAGGGTGTGGTTTTAACCGCACCAATAAATATTTGGTGCGTCAAAACGACGCACCCTACTGTCTTTGTGGTTCTCATCACAATCACACAAAATAAAAAACACAGTAACAATTGTTACTGTGTTTTTTATGGGCGGGTAATGGGATTGTCTTGGATTTGCTCCACGCTCACAGAGTGTCGTTTTCGGTACTGTGTACCTGTCAACTCCATCTGTTCGCTATCCGAACTAACTCACTTCATTCGTGTCGTTCGTACGCAAATCCGCTCGAACCCAGACAGACCTGTCGGTCTGTTGGGTTCTTAAAACCACACAACTGCATAATAAAAGAGATGATAACAGAAGTTATCATCTCTTTTATGGGGCGGGTAGTGGGATTGTATCGGATTATTCGGGTACGCATAGCCTTTCACTTCGCTATTAAATCCTGACGGATTTAGTCGCTTCGTCAGGCTATTTGCTCTTACGGGCTTGCTCGCTATTGCTCGACATCGCCCTACCGA
>CACXGY010000092.1 GCA_902767275.1 uncultured bacterium
GAAAATATTAAACAAAAAAGGCAATTTGATAAACAAAAAAATCTTTATATAAGTACGGGAATTAAAATTAAATAGTTGAAATCGAGGAACAAGAGTCGGTAACTAAAAAGTGCGGACTACAAAACAAAATTTCTTTTTATACTCTCTCTTAATATCCTCGTGTTTATTTAATGTTTGCTACAAGTTAGCAAACTTTTTTTTTGTAAACTTTTGAATTTTGCGTATAGCAAAAAAGCGTAATTTTACTCCAAAATAATATTGTCGAAACTCAAATCCGACCTTTTCAGAGCAATACAGAGATGTAGTTTTATAATTTCTACTTAAACAATATTTCTTATTATATAATTACTCAAATAATTTTTAAATCGGCAACCCTACCCTAACCATTCACTTGCAAAGGGCAGGGGATTTTTACTTCCTTCCCTTGACAAGGGAAGGACTGAGGATGGGTTACTGATTTGATAAATCTGTGTGAAACATCGCACCCTATTAATACTTCATGCCTTTGAAATAGGCAACCCCTCCGGCTTTGTAATCACAAAACCGCAACAAAGCCGACTCCCCTTGTAAAAGGGAGTTATAAAAAATCTTATTGCCATATTTCCTTTAACAATCGGCAACCCTACCCTAACCATTCACTTGCAAAGGGCAAGGAACACATTCTTCCCTTGACAAGTGAATGACGCAAATCCTCAGGCATACTTTTTTATTTACAATTTTACCCACTAGCCCCCTTGGACAGAAACTGATGAAACTCCAACACTACGAGCGACATCTATCAATTTTACTACGGCTCCGTGTTCAGAGTTTGCTTCCGGAATAATTAATAATCCGTCAGGACACGTTTTCATTTTATTTGTTATTGCGGTTGATAAATCTGACAAATCTACTTCATTATCATCTAAAATATATCTGCCGTCATCTGTAACGATAAAATCTATTGTTTTAAATTCTTTTGTACTCTGTTCTTTTACTGCTTGAGGAACAATAAGTTTCAATCCTTGTTGATCCATCATTGGTGCAATAACCATCATTATGATAAGCAATACAAGGAAAATATCTGTTAATGGTGTAATATTTATCTCATTAAAACTATCTCTCATATTAATACCTAATATCCAAGCCCTTCTTGTTCTTCAATCAATTTTTCATTTTCGGCTTCAAGTACTTTTTGAGCCTTTTTTGTAAGAGGTTCTCCTGCTACTACAAGTTTTTTATATTGTGCTTCTTGTGCAGCATCCATAATATCCATTATTACAGAACTCTTAACCTTTTCATCAGCACGAACAACTACTTCTTGCTTTTGTACCGTTGGTTTAATTTTTTCCAATTCTTCGGCTAAATTATCAGCCGTAACAAATGTATCATTAAGAAATATCTTTCCGTCTTTTGTTACTGAAACAGTGGCATTATGTTCTTCTACAGAAGTACCGTTATTAATTTCAGGAATAGTAACATTATTATTTAATGATTGAAACGTTGGTGCAACAACCATCATAATAATTAACAGAACGAGGAAAATATCTGTTAACGGTGTAATATTTATTTCTGTAAAAAGGGCATTTTTGCCTGATTTTATAGCCATTTATTTTTATTCCTTCTCAGATAGATTATAAAGCGATGCTTGAAGATGCTGATTTAGCAGTTTGTTCATCATCAGAGTCAACAAAACTCAAGAACAATAATTTAATCAATTGGAAATCATCCTCATATCTTTTAACAATAGATTGGAATGAGTTATAAGCAATAACCGCAACGATAGCAACCCCTAAACCAAATGCAGTTGCAATCAATGCTGAACCAATCCCCATTGCTACTGCCGCAGACTGATTACCTTGTGTTGCTAAATCTTGGAATGTATATAGAATTCTTACAACTGTACCGAACAACCCTAAGAACGGTGCAACACCACCGATTGTACCAAGGATAGTTAAGTGGTTTTCTAATTTTCTTGTTGCAAGACTTGCTGCAATATCAAATGAACGTGAAAAACCTTTCTTTTGTTCGTTGAATATTCTAACCGCTTCTTCTGTTACTTCTCCTATAACACCACCACACTGAATAGCAAGGTTTTGAGCACCGACCAAATTACCTTTTGCTAATTCTTTTTGCAATTTTGGAATAAACAAAACTACGTCACGTTTATTCTTATTGTAAAAACTAAATCTGTTGATAACTGCCGCTAATACCAATATTGAACACACCAAGATTGGTAATAATACCGGCCAGTCCATTTGAATTGAATGTAATAATAAATCCATAATTTTATCCTCTTTTCTGTTACTTGTCTAATTATTTCATAGATGCTCCGAATACGTTATAGTCAAACGTAAACTGAATATCAATATTGCTTCCTTTATAATCCGCCGGCAAAGGTCCAAACGGTGCTGTCATTTTAACCGCATTCAACGCTGCCTGATCCGCACTAGGCAAACCTGATGAACGATATACTCTACATGATAAAAGTGAACCATTCTTTGCAATCTTGAATAACAAGACTACTTTTCTGCTTTCGTTACCTTTTGGCGGATGCCAATTATATTTAATTTTTCTTTGAAGTTCTCTCATATAAGGACCGAAATCAGGTTCCTTAATGGCATCAATCCCCGGTCTGCCTCCGCCGCCGCCAGGATTACCTGCATAACCTCCTGTACCTTTTGTTCCTCCGCTTCCTCTCGAAGAACCCTTTCCTGTTCCGGAATACGTTGAAAGCGATGGTGTAGGTGCATAACGTTTAGTACCTGTTCCGCTTCCACCAGACGCTGTTCCTCCTGAACGAGCAGTAGAACCCTTTGTTCCTGTTCCGCCAACAGGCCCTGTTGATAAATATTTACCTCTTGGTGCTCCTGACGGTACCGGAACTGCAAACGGTGTGGTTTGCCTTGGTGCAACTGTCTTTGGTGCAGACACCGGTCTGTTTGAAGGTGCTGCCGTCGGTCTTGTTGCCGGCGGCTTCGGTGCAGGCTTTGTCACCTGTCTTGGAGTTTCTGTTTGAGATGCAGGTTTCGGTTGTGAAACCTTCTTCTCTGCAATTTTCTTTTGTTGCACTTTTTGTTGCTGCATTGCCTTTTGTTGTTGCTTTTGTACCATCTTCTGCAAACTTGAAGATGCATTAGACGGTTTTGAAGGCTTATTATTTGTTCCGGTCGGCATGACAACAGGTTTTGTTTTATCTCTGTGACCGCCTGAACGTGAACTCATATCTGCTCTGTTTTTTGTATTTGGATCTCGAGGCGGTGCCGGCTTATCTACCAGCACAAATTCTATATCTTTTTTATCCAAATTTGGCTTTGGAAATAAAAATAAATTTATACCAAGAATCCCGAGAATAGTAACCAATCCCCATATAAACGCAACCGTAAGCGGATGCAAAGCCGTTGAAATCGCAACCGACTTTGTGAATGTAAGTTCTCTTTCATCCTTCTTTGTTACTGCCGGAAGGGTATATCCCTTGTTCTCTTCTTCATCTATTATTTCGTATTTATTTCCTAATATTCCCATAATTCTTTCTTTTAATCTCAGGAAATTTTAAACCAAACATGTTTTAAAATTATCCTCTATATACAGTATGTCCTGTTAATCTTCGTATGATACCGGAGTAGCAGTAATAGGCTGTGTTAATATTATACCTAAAGATGCACCTGCAGGTATAGTTACATCATTACCTTTATTCCAAGCAGACTTAACAACTCCTCCACCTGCACCTACGGCAGTTCCCAGAGCAGCACCTCTGCCGATACTTCCACCTGCTAAAGCACCAAATACCAAACCTGACAATGCTCCTGCTGCAGAACCTATTGCAACACCTTTGCCATATTCTTTTGCTACATCCATTTTTGTTCCGCCTACAAGAACTCCGGTTCCGTCATCTGTCTTTATAACCGCGGATATTGGAATTTGTCCTCCGTTTGGCAGTACTATTTGATTAAATCTTACGCATAATTTTCCGTTTATACTTCCGTGTTTTGCATGAGTTACTTCTACAACATTTCCTATAACAGAACTGCCCGCAGGTGCAACCAATGAACCGTTATAATAGAAATCAGAGGCTAACACTATTGAATATAATTGACCCAAATAAGCACTTTCAGAACTCAACTCTGTTGTTGTAACAACAGGAAATTCTTGTCCGGCAGGTACAGTCACTACTCGACCTTTTAATGTGTTATTTGTCGGGTACTGACTTCCGTTATTATAATAATTTTGTTGATATTGAGGTGCTTGTACCCCTTTTTGATAACTATAGTTTGCTGCTGCAAACGACATATTCATTGTTAACAATGATGCTAATAATATCAAACTTATTTTCTTTTGCATAAGAATCCCCTTCTTAATTATAGTAGTAACCCAAGTTATTACACACCTCTATTATATATTTTAATATCAATCTGATTTATGTCAATTACTTAACGTATGCGTAATATAAAGAGGCTTTGTAAGAACTATTAATAAATTTGCTCCCGAGGCTACAGTGACGTGTTCGCCCATTTTTCTGGTTGCTCCGGGGACATATTGTTGCACACCTAAAAAATGTCTTGCAATATGTTTATGATAATGCGGAACTTTATCATATACCTCAGGGGCTGTCATTTGTCCGCCTATCAAATTACCGTTTGTTGTATAAATATAACCCACCATCGGGATTGAAAACCCGTCAGGATATACAAGTTTTGTTATTCTGACAACCATTGAAGCATGTGTTCCTATTACAGGTTCATTCTTTTTTTCTATAAACCCATAAAACACTGTTCCCTTTGGTATTATCACAGTTTCAAATTCATACACATTATTATAGCAAACGAATTTTAATTCATTTGTACTGTCACTGTACGCTGTTGAAAAATCTTGTAACGATAATACCGGTATAAAACTTCCTGTCGGAACCTCTATTCCATCGTAATCACGTGCAAGTTCCGGCTCTGCCTGTACAAGACAACTTAACAAGAATATTGCACATATTAAAATTAATATCTTCTTCATTCCTGTATTATATATAATATTTTTTATTCTTTTATCAAGCATAAGGATGAACATTTAACCTTTAATTATCTTATCGATAATTAAACGAAATTAAACAAAATTTGTTCATTATTCCTGAACATACCCGAATGATTTTAAAACACTGTCTTTTTTTCGCCAATCTTTTTCAACTTTAACCTGCAAACCCAAGAAAACTTTCTTTTCAACAATTTTTTCTAAATCTTGTCTTGCTTGCGTACCGATAATCTTCAAAAGACTTCCGCCTTTGCCGATTAAAATACCCTTCTGACTTTTTGTTTCACAATAAATAGTTGCCTGTATTCTGTCTATATCATTGTCCTCTTTATATTCATCAACACGCACAGCAACAGAATGCGGAATTTCATCCGAAGTATTAATAAGAATTTTTTCTCTGACAATTTCCTCTACAATAGATCTCATATTTTCTTCTGTCACTACATCTTCCGGATATAAAAACTCTCCTTCCGGAAGGTATTCTTTTATTGCTTCAACCAACTTCGATTTATTTTTGCCGGTTTTAGCGGAAATCCTGACAATCTGAGCAAAATCAGGAAACAATTCTCTATAAGATATAATATTTTCATCTATTTTTTTAGGAGATGCTTTATCTGTTTTATTAAGCACCATAATAACAGGAGATGAAATATTCTTTAAAACATTTTCTACAATCCATTTATCGCCTTTACCTGCCGGAGTTGATACATCTACTAAAAACAATACTACATCAGCGTCCGGCACCGAAACTTTTGCTTCATCCAATAAAAATTCTCCTAATTTATTTAAAGGTTTATGTATTCCCGGAGTATCCACAAACACTATTTGAATATCTTCTGTTGTATAAATTCCTTTTATGCGTTTACGGGTAGTTTGAGCCTTGTTTGTGGCAATAACAATTTTTTGTTCTAATATTTGATTTAATAATGTTGATTTCCCAACATTCGGTCGACCTATTATCGCTGTAAATCCGCATTTCTTCATATTATACGCCTTTCTTTATTGATATTTCTTATTATATTTTTTATAAAACTTTCTTGTTTTAGAATCATATCCGTCAACTTCATAACCTTTATTATTAGATATTATTTTAATAGCATGGATTTTATCAGTCCTTACCACTTCCGATTCAGAAAGTAGTTCCATAGTTAACGGATGCGGATGACCATACTTATTATACCCGACAGATACAACTGATACTTCCGGATTAAGGTAATCTATCATAGATTTATCTACAACATTCTTTGCTCCGTGGTGTCCAACCTTCAACACTGTAATATTTTTCGGAAGATAATTTTTAATCTTATTAAAAGCAACTACTCCTGAATCTCCTGTAAATAACATTTTCATTTTCCCGTTTTCAACAAGTGTCATAACAGAATTTTCGTTTGCTTCTCTATCGGAACCGTGTTGAGGAATATCTGCTTTATACATTGTTATCTTAAAGTTAGGTTCTTTGTACACAACTGAATTATTCTGTGCTAATACTTTATATGTATAAGGTTTTTTATCTACAGATGAATATATTTCTTTTGCTAATCGTTTATCATCTTTTAAAGAATTCAAATAAACCGCTTTTACATTTAAAGAATTAATTATGTCCGCTGCTCCGCCTGCATGGTCAGAGTCAAAGTGAGTTACTACTAAGCCTTCTATATCTTTTATTCCTTTATCTTTCATATACTTGAGCATAATTATATCAGCCTGAGAACGTCGTCCGCCATAGCCCATCTTTCCTGTATCTATAATAAAATATTTATTTTTAGGTGTTTTTAAAAGAAATGCATCTGCATTCCCGACATCAAAAGATATAACTTCAAAATTATTATTCGGTAAATGTATACATGTCGTTAAAAATAATATTATAGATAATATCAATCCTGATACAAAAAGTTTTTTATTAACAAATTTTATTTTTATCAAATAAATAAATATACACAAAATCACATAGTAAAGTAATATTTGAAATATGCAAGGATGAGTGGTTATACACAACGAATGCGGCAAACCTCCGAAGAAATCAGATATTTTTATCAAAATATCCAAACAAGGATTTAAAATAAATGAAAATACCTTTGCCACATAATCAGATATAGGTATTATTAGTGAAAATAATGCACTTGTAAAACCTCCGAAACTTATGATAAATAAAAAAGGCATTGATAAAATATTAGCAAAAATTGAATAAGTACTTATTGTATTAAAATAAAACATTTGAATAGGAATAACCCACAATTGTGCTATTATCGGAATAAAAATGGAACCTGATAACCATGCCGGAATATCTTTTACATATTGAATAATTGCATCAGCAGAGAGTATTATGCCAAGAGTAACAATAAACGAAAGTTGAAATCCGACATCGTTTATATAGGCAGGATTATAAATCAGCATTAATAATGCCACAAAAGAAAGTAATGCAACACTGTGAGCATCTCTATTTATCAATTTCCCGAACAAGACAAAAATTAACATTAGAGCCGCCCTAATAACAGATGCCCCTAATCCTGTCATGAAACAATAGAGTATTACAACAGAAATTCCGGACAATATTCTGATATTATAAGGTACTGCTATTTTCGCTAATACATATAATAGAAAACCGCTTATAAACCCAACATTCATACCTGATGCCGCAAGAATGTGCAATAATCCGGAATTTATAAATGATGCCTTTATATAATCAGGCGGAGCAATTGCATCATCACCGAATACCACACCGCCAAGTATATCTATATTAGGACTTTTCATGTACTTTGAATGAGCAGAAATTATATAATTTCTGCGATTATTTAAAAATTGTATAAGTTTCCACTTTCCGGAAATCGGAGAGCCAATACATTTTACATTTTCAGTATCGACATAAAAGGTTGTATATGTTTTATAATTTCTCAAATAATCAGCATAAGAAAATTGTGAAGGATTTGTTGATACAAAAGGACGTCTTAATTTTCCCTCCAATTCATAATAATTACCAATTACTAAATTTGAAAAATCAGGTTTTTTAGAAAAATCATTAACGCCTACAAGTGTTTTGCAATTTATATTTTCATATTTTTCCCCATTAACGGAAATGTCTTTAACCAAAAAAAAGAATTTTGTATTATTGGCTAAACTACTGTTCGGAATAGAAACTATTTGACCTTTTATTACAGCATTTGACGGAGCAAGTTTAAATAATGTATCAACTGTTTTTATCCTCAAGCCTGTATTAAAAAATCCGAAATAAAAAATAGCAAGCCAAAGAATAATCAATTTATACGAAAATTCTTTTAAAAGTAAAAATACTAATATTAACGTAACAATTAATGCAAATACAACAGGACTGTCCGTAAAATACGCATATAACCCTAAAACGTAAAAAACAGTCGCAACAAACATCAGAACATTGTTATTCTGAACAAGTTCATTAAAAATCTTTTTCATACAACAATTATTGCACGAAATAGTTCCGTTGTAATCATTTTATATATGATACCTTCATTAAAATTTTCTGATAATATTCTCTATTTGACGAGATGCCGTACCGTCGCCATAAGGATTTTGTGCTTTTAATCTTGTTTCAGCCAACGGCTTTGATAATATTTCGGAACTCAATTTAACGATTTTATCATAATCAGCACCGACAAGAACTGAAACCCCCGCTTCAATTCCTTCTTTTCGCTCTGTTTCATATCTCATAACAAGGGTAGGACAACTGAAAGAAGATGCTTCCTCCTGAATACCTCCTGAATCTGTAAGAATAAGTTTTGCATGTTTCATCAAATACACCAGATACGGATAATCTAGTGGTGTCAATAGTTTTATATTATCATATTTTTCTAATCTTGAATGAATTTTATTTTTAACGTTAGGATTTGGATGAACAGGAATTACAAAGGTATGATTAGAAAATTCCTTTGCTAAATATTCTATTGCGTCAATAATTCTATCAATTCTTTCTCCGTGATTTTCACGTCTGTGTGCTGTTATCAATACGAGTTTATCGTTAACATCAATATTTTTTTCGACAAAAAACTGACGTGATTGTTCAATAACATCATCAGATAAACAAAATAATGCATCTATAACAGTATTACCGACAACATGTATTTTATTTTCATCAATATTTTCTTTTAATAATGCCTGTTTATTTTTTTCAGTAGGAGCAAAATGCAAATCAGCAACTCTGCTTGTCATTTGACGCATAACTTCTTCAGGAAACGGTTCAAAAATATCATAAGAACGAAGCCCTGCTTCAACATGATAGATAGGAACCTTGTGATAAAAACTAACTAATGCTCCGCATAAAACTGTCATAGTATCGCCTTGCACAATAGTCGCATCAATATTATGAGTATTAAATACATCTTCAAGCGAAGTCAAAATTTTTGACTGAACCCCTGCAAGAGATTGATTTTCTCTCATACAATCAAGATTTATATCCGCCTTCAAACCAAAATATGCTAACGTTTGGTTTGAAAGTTCTTTTTGTTGTTCCGTATTACATATAATCACATTGTAATCCTGCGGATACTTGCGTAATTCTATTATTACGGGAGCCAATTTTATAATTTCAGGTCTTGTTCCAAATACAAATATTATATTCTTCATAACTCTATTATAGAATAAACATTTTTTATTCAAAGAGTTTCTTATTTAAAAAACAAAACCACATTTATATTAACATCTGATTATGAAATTTCTTTCTTGTTATTCTGCATTGTCCAAGCGTTTTTAGGACAAACTGTTGCACAAATGGAACAACCTATACATTTGTCATCAGAACTTAAGTATTTGTTATCCTCTGTTTTTGATATTGCATCATTCGGACAATTTTTTATACAGAGTTCACAATTAATGCACTGTTCTTTATTCCAAACAGGTTGTTTCAGTCTGCCTTTACCTGTTGCTGCTAATTCAAATACAGACATATCATCTTCAATAAAATCTCCGAATATACCGCCTTCAACCCATTGAGTTTCACGAAAATCTTTTACAGAAATCTTTTTTGTTTTTTCCTCTGTCGATAACGGAATAATTTTATGCCATTCTGTAAAATCAAGCAATGTATCAGCAAGTCCTTTTTTATCAATTGCTGACAAAAATCTTTTCATTCCTGACGTAAGAAATTGTTTATCATTCTCGTTCAAATCAATAACGTCAACACATTTTGCGATTCCTTGAATAGGACCTCTGCAATAAATAGTTCCTCCAACCATTCCGACACAAGAACGATTTCCGAGAACAGACTTTATTCCTGCACAATCATAACCGCATATTACGGCAATACCGCCACCCATAAATTCAAAACTAAATGAACCGGTATTTTTTAGAACCCAAAACTCAGGAGTTTCAAACTTAGGATCATACTTCATCAAAGCCCCTGAACGAGTCCCCACTCTGCCGGATACATAAATTTTACCGCTTGCTGCACAATGTGCGGCAGTATCACCACAATCTCCGTTAACAATAATATTTGCTCCGGAATTTAGCCAACCCACATCGGCGGGAACAGAACCTTCTACATAAATATTTGTTCCTTTTCGTGCCATACCGCCAACTCTCTGACCCGGATTAGTAATCCTAAAATTAAGTTCTTTTCCTTCTTTATTCCATGAAGATCCTCCGATATCATGTTGACCGCACGCATTTATCTCAAAATCTGTATAACCTTCTTCAACTTTTTCTTCTATAAGTTGAAGAAGTGCCTGTGTCGACATTCTATCATTATCTTTTATTCCGTTTATAACTATCTTTTTATTATTAAACAATTTTCTATTTACTATTTTTTCTTCAGGTGCTTTATTTCAATACCCCTAACATACATATTGTATATCAAGTCTGTCAGCGACATTCTTATCTACTGTTATAAGAGCATCCGAACGACCTATCGGGAGTGAAGAACATCCTGTCGGAGCCATTAATTTTCTAAGTTCTAAATCCGTAGCCAAAATATAATTAACCAAATTTTGAGCGACTTTATCAATATCCAGTCTTTTTGTTAAACAAACATCCTGACTTGCAATCCCGGCAGGACACAAACCTGTATTACAAGCATTACACCTTTCGGTATCATTTCCTACGCATCCGGCAATTTGTAAAAGTAATCTTCCTGAGAAAACCCCATTTGCCCCAAGACATATTAACTTGAACGCATCAGCAGCAAAACTGCCTGTTTGTCCAAGTCCGCCGCCTGCAAATATCGGAATTTCACCTTGTCTGCCCTGTTTGACGGCAGCCTTATAACAATCTCTTAATTTTGAAGTTATTGTATGACCTGTGTGATTTAATGAAATTTCATGTGCAGCACCTGTGCCGGCTGCTAAGCCATCAAGGAAAAATCCGCCTACAATATTATACGGATCACGCAAAAGATTGTTATACACAGAAACACTTGTGACTGATGCCGCAACTTTTATAGCGACAGGCACTCTGAAATTAAAAGCAGCATTCATTGATAAAAACATTTTTTGAACGCTTTCTTCAATAGAGTATAAACCTTGATGAGTCGGAGGGCTGAGTAAATCTGCCTTCGGAACACCTCTTATTTCCTGTACATATTTTGCGACCTTGTTTGCCATCAACATTCCGCCATCACCCGGTTTTGCACCTTGACCTATTTTAATAAGAATACCTGCCGGATCTTCAACCATATCAGGCATTGCATCTATAATTCTATTCCAACCGAAATGACCTGAGGCAATTTGTAAAATCATATATTTTACATATTTTGATTTTAATAAACGAGAAGGAATCCCGCCTTCTCCAGTACACATTCTTATCGGAATTCCGCACACCTCATTAAGATATGCAGTAGCAATCGCCATTGCTTCCCACATCCTCCACGATACTGCACCAATAGACATATCTCCCATAATAATAGGATATATCCATCTGTTTGGCGGAAGTGTTTTTGTTTCAATCATTTTACCGTTTTCATTGTTCAACCCCAATTTGTCCGCAGATAAAACACGACCAAACGGCGTTTTTAATTCAAACGTATGTCTTAGAGCATCCAATGACGGATCTGTCATTTGCGAAATTCTTCCTACTTTTATTTTATCAAGAGTCCGTCCTTCCGTATTCAAATTAGAACGTCCGCCCTTTTTTACGGATTCTGCCGTTTCTGATCTGTATCGAATAGAATATCTGTCATCAGTATTTCTTACCGCTCTTATTGCTCCGTTTGGACAAACTCTTTCACACATTCCACAACCACGACAATGATTTGCAAATCCTATTTCTTGTTTTATAACAATAACTTTTTCTAATTTATTTTTCTCAGATATTGAACCGCTTTTTACACGTTGTTCAATAGCAGGTTTTATAGCACCAAAAGAACAAGTTGCACTACATCTGCCGCACTTGATACATTTTGACTCGTCATATTCAATTATCCAAGGCAGGTCATCTTTATGTAATTGGTTTATTGTTACTTTTGTCATTATTGTACTATTCTTTCAATTTTTAAATTATCATCTACAACAATCATTTCACGTTCTTTAGGATAAATATCCTTAGTTAAGTCACGATTAGGCATTAAATCATTTATACCTGCGACTTCCGAAGTCATAATGACCGTGTCGCTATCTCTGCCTATTACAACAGGTCTTAATTTTTTAGGATCACAAACGCAAATCAAATTCCCGCTTGGTAATACCCCAAGTACGGTATTAGGTCCGTTTGCCGATAAATGACTTAATGATGCTTTTATTCTTAATAAAATTTCTTTTTCTGTACCATTTCTCTTGTCTATATCGTTATATGAAAGAGGAAATACTGTATGCATAAAATATTCTAACGGCCACTTCAATATTTTATTAACATAATGAAGTGAATACAAGAAACACTGAGAATCCGATTCAAACCCTAAATAACCTTTATACAAGCCTTCTTGATATAATCTGTTCTTTTCATAAAAAGTATTTTCGCCATTGGCAAGAACTGTGTATCCTTCCAAAAAAAACGGATGTGCAGCATAACGAACGATACCATAGTTTGTATTCTGACGACATTGTGCTGTTATAATTTTTGCACATAATTCATTATCATCATCCCAAAGATTAAAATATGTACCTATATCCTTAGGGCTTCCTATCTCTTTTAAAGTAAGAACATCATTCCAAAAAGAATAAATATAACCTGAATGATTTTCATCTAATGCTTTACGAAGTCTAATACTTGTATCCACAAGTAATTGCTCTTTTTCTTCTTTAGTTGCATATTTATGACTCTTTGGATATGCAAGCACTTCAAAAATATAATTTGGCATAGGATTGATTTTTAAACCCTGTTTATTATTAATATCCGGAGTCCATTGTAAAACACGGGTAAAACCAATATCGTGCAAAATATCTTCCGCTAAACGAGTACCCTCAATCGTTGCAGCCATAGATAAAATAGGTAAATCTTTATATGTTTCAAAAATGCCTCCGATATCTTGCATTACAAATGCAAAACCCGAATCATCGTGTCCTTCTTGTTGTGAACGCATTAGTTTTAACGCTGTTGACGGTCTTATATTCTTCTTTGATTTTATTGCCCCAATTCTGCACATAATCTTATGATATCGTTAAAACTCACGCACTGTCAAGTTTTTGAGAATAAATGTAAATTAAGATTATATAAAGTTCTTTCTATATCTGTCTTGTGATTTTCATTAACTTTCCATATCGGTTATATGCTTTTGTTCCAACCCAATGGATTATCAAGTTTCCTTTTCCGTCAAAATTATATTGATCGGAGGTTGAAACATAAAATGTAACATTAGACAAAATACCTTTGTTATTATAAGTCAATGATGTTCTCGGAAAAACATCCGATTTTGCATTGTTATCTAATTCAAATCTCAATAGTTTACCTGTTGAACCGTAAAACCACACAATTTCAGGCTTTTTACAGTACCTTATACCGTAAGAAACAAACATCTTTCCGCAATATGACGGATATAACGCTCTTGGCGTATTTCCGGATTCTATTAAAAGATAATTACTCTGAATGTTTGACAAATTTGAACGATACAGTGTATCGGTTAAATATGCCTTATAAAAAGATTGTGACAACACGGTTTGCACATTGTTAAATGCGGTCTGTCGTGCTGTTTCTACTGTATATTTTACAACTTTTTGTTGTTCAACAACTTTTGTTTTCTTTTGAAACCATTTTGCATTAACAGGTTGCACAATCAACAAAATTATTGCAATTGAAAAAATACCTATTCTTTTTATATTCATACTTATTCGCCTATGTTAAATCTGATTCAAACATGTCCTCAGTAAGTTTTGATGCCAATTGAGTAAAACTTTCTGTTATATTAGAATTTTCGTTAACCTCTGAAACAGGTATACCTTTATTGATTGAGGACATTATAGTGAAATAATTGTTCGGAACTTTCCAATATACAGGTTTGTTAATTGTGTTCTCAACATCTTCAACCGTAATTTCGTCATTTTCAAGATATCTGTTTACAATAACTTTTGTTTTATCTGAAGGAAATTCAAGATTTTCAAATAAATCTAAACAACGCTGACAGTTTCTAATCAGCGGAAGATTAACAATGGTTATTAATAAAATAATGTCCGACTTTTCTAAAATTGTCATATTTAGTTTATCAACATTCGTACCCATATCAACAACAATATACGAAAACGCATTTCTTAAACAATCAAACAATTTGACAATTTGAGCAGGAGTCAATGTTCTTGATTGTTCAATATATGGCGGTTCTGCAAGAACGTACAAACTCGTATCTTTATAACGTCGGCATGCATCAGTAATAAATTCAGAATTATCAATCTGAGAATTATTAATAATTTCAGAAATATCAATTGTCGGTTTTATATCAAGAAACGTTGTTACATCGCCTATCGGTAAATTCAAATCAACAAGGGCAACCTTATCTCTTGTCAGTTTAGTTAATTCAACTGCGAGATTTGTCGCAATAGCAGTTTTTCCTACTCCGCCTTTGTTAGAAAAAACCGATATTATTTGAGATTTTTTTAAAACTTTTACATCCTCCTGACAACATTTTACAAGAGCAACGAACAAATCTTTTTTTATGACAGGTTTTGATACAAAATCTTTCGCACCATAACGCAATGTCTGAATAATATTAGATGTTGTGTAATCTTCAGATAACGCAATAATATTAACTCCAAAATCAGAAAGCCTTTTTATCATTTTTAAAGAAGTGTTCTTATCAGATGTCATAGAAAACATAACAACTTTTGGTCGGTTTTCTTTTATATATTTAACCCCTTCTGCATAATCATCAAAAACTCTGTCTAATTTAACATCTTCAAATTCAGATAAATAACCGAGAATAACTTCTTTTGTTTGCGAATCTTGTTCAAAAATAACTAAATTATTATCCATAGATGCTCCAATACATAATTCATTCCACACCTATAATATCATAATTTAATAAAAATAAAAACTTATTTTTTATTGAATAATTTATCAAAATTTAAACGAACTTTTTGAAACATATCAGAAACATTTTGCAATTTATATCCTTGATCTTCCAGATAAAACTCTCCATCATTGTCAATATAACGTAATGATTTTCGTGTAGCACAATCTGCTTTCTCAATTTTAGCATCAGAAGATTGAAGTCCTAATTCGGTTTTTATAAACTTATCGGTTTTTAATTTATTATCTATTTTTTTATACATTGCGATTTCATCTTTTAAATCCAACAAATCTGCAGTAACAATGCCTTGTTTGTTAGTATATTTACGAAATGCAATTCCAAATGATACACTCGAACTATTCAAATCCACTTTATTCATACACAAACCCTTATAAATTTAGTCAGTTATCCATATTTAGTTGTTGTAAAAACGATTAAAAAAGGGAACCCTTTTCAGGTTCCCCAATATTCTTATCTATAGTGAGCGAATGCCTTGTTTGCTTCAGCCATTTTGTGGGTATCTTCACGTTTCTTACATGCAGAACCTTGACCGTTTGAAGCATCCATAAGTTCATTCGTCAACTTGTCTATGAAAGATTTTCCGCCTCTGTTTTTTGCTGCTGCAATTAACCAAGATGAAGCGAGAGCAAATCCTCTATCCGGCTTAACTTCGATAGGTACTTGATATGTAGAACCACCGATACGTCTAGCCTTAACTTCCAACAAAGGAGTTGCATTTTGTAATGCTTTTTGGAAAGTTTCGATAGGATTTTCATTTGTTCTTTCTTTAATTCTTTCTAATGTAGCGTAGAAAATTCTTTCAGCGAGTGATTTTTTACCACGACGCATAATTCTGTTGATAAACTTAGAAATATCTACGTTGTTATATATAGGATCCGGAGCCGGTATACGTCTTTCCGGTTTAGAACGTCTTGACATTATTTCTTACCTC